>NZ_BAAHWU010000033.1:0-33867 GCF_054601275.1 Dysgonomonas reticulitermitis
ACTGGACACCTGCCGGTCAGTCTCAGACTGCATCCGATCTGTTGTGGCGTACCGGGCGTTTTATCCAGAATGACCCTTGCGCCCATTATAAAACGGACGGTACTTATCAGGCGTTCTGGGCAACAGGTACTGGAAACATGGGTACAAACTTCGACCAACGACAGCCTGCTGCTCAGCGATACCCGCCATATGATCGACAGGTGCGGCAACGATATACATATCCGCAGGGAAGTAACGCAGGCTATTATCCGCCTGTTCATCAAATTTGCAAAGGACAGCCTGTTGGCAGAGCTGGGTACGGAATATCTGACCATGCCCCTAAACGGGCAACCCGCACCGGAGATTGTCGCCTGCGACAGTTCTATTGTTCCCAAACTCAGCTTGATTGTCTTTTATGAGACGGGTTGCGGCAACTGCCATTATGAGTTGGAGGAGTTGAAAAGTAAGTATAAGCTGTTGACAGATAACAATATCCGGGTTATCTCCATAGCGGCGGATGCGGACAGGGCTGTTTTCGAAGAAACGGCAACGGGCTTACCCTGGGCAGACAAGCTATGCGACTTCAAAGGCTTCGACGGAGCCAACTTCCGCAACTACGGGATAGTAGGTACTCCTACATTTATCCTGACCGACGGGGACGGTATTGTCCGTGGACGGTATGCCCAGCTGAAAGAATTGCTGAAAGAATGAGACACCTGTAACGAGGGATACAGTGTGAAGGATTCTCCGGAATGGAGGGAATATACCGGAACTGGTGTGGTGGTCGTCCGCGGGTATTTAAAGAGATTGGAAGAATAAAAAAAGCGTGTCTTCATAATTATGCGTGTGTAGTTTGTTGTCCTGTAAGGGGGCCCCTTCCTGTGACAGGCGGGTTTTTTTTCTATACTCAGAACCTGTTTAAATTTAATAAAACAAATTGTAGAAAGGGCTAAAGCAAACAAACAACGCATTGTTTTACCCGAAGGCACGGAAGAAATTTCTTCCGGCCTCTCCTGATATTGCGCCAATCCTTTTTTATTTGGTTTATTATGAGACTAATTAAAGTCCTCTTTCGCTAAGGTACCGTTCAGCATCAATGGCAGCCTGGCATCCGCTTCCGGCAGCTGTAATTGCTTGTCTGTAATGAGGGTCGGCGACGTCTCCGGCGGCGAATACACCTTCGATACATGTTTTAGGTGTTCCCGGTGTAGTGATTATGTAACCTACAGAGTCCAGGTTTAGTTGGTCTTTAAAGATGTCGGTATTTGGCTTGTGACCGATAGCAAGGAAGAAACCGTCTATGGCGATGTCGAATTTCTCTTCATTCGGTTCTCCTGCATGTTTTACGATATGCGCGCCTTCTACTCCATTTTCTCCGAACAATCCGACTGCATTACATTCGAATAATATTTCGATCTTAGGATTTTGCATAGCCCTGTCCTGCATAACCTTCGATGCGCGAAGATATGGTTTGCGAACGATCAGGTATACTTTCGATGCCAGTCCTGCCAGATAGATCGCTTCTTCGCAGGCAGTGTCACCGCCGCCTACAACAGCAACTGTTTTTTTGCGATAGAAAAATCCGTCGCAAGTAGCACAGGCAGATACACCCTGTCCTGCATATTTTGCTTCATCAGTCAGACCGAGATATTTTGCACTGGCTCCTGTAGCTATGATCACAGTGTCGCTTTCAATAACCTTTTCTCCGTCTATAGTCACTTTTCTCGGGTATGATGTGAAGTCTGCCGCGGTAGCGATTCCATAGCGCACATCGGCCCCAAAGCGTACAGCTTGCTTTTTCAGATCTTCCATCAATTCGGTTCCGGTAATTCCTTCCGGATACCCGGGAAAGTTTTCCACTTCGGTAGTGGTAGTCAATTGTCCTCCGGGTTGTATGCCTTCATATAATACAGGAGATAGATTTGCTCTTGAAGCATAAATTGCCGCGGTATATCCCGCAGGCCCTGAGCCGATAATCAGGCAACGTACTTTTTCATTCATGTTGTATGATTTATATGTTTTGTTTATATTTGAAGCAAAGATATAGATAATAATTATATATTAAAAGCTTATCCGTTTGCTATTTTTTATAGAACAATAAACAGAATCTATTTTATCTCAAATCTACAATCTCCGCTTTTGGATAGTCTTTCTTGTTGAATGTGAATGTTGTTTCCGGAATGTTGCTTCCTGTTTGGTAGTTTTTAATAGAAAGAATATTTTGTACGCCGGATTTATCTGTCAGGGTTATTGTGGAAAAAATATTTGTAGCCTTATCTATTTCCACCAGTATCCTTGTTATATCTGTTCCTTTCTTTTGGGGAGTCAGCTCTACTTGTTGTAAAACTTTTCCTCCTGCCCTCTTCTCTCCTTTATATGACAGGTTGTAACCTTTTTTGTAGATGCTGAAAAGTACGGCAGGACTTATTCCCTGCAACTCTTCACCCGAAGGATTGCTTATGTTCACCTCTTCGGTATCTTTTACATAAACCCACTGTGTATTGCCGTCAAACCATGTTATAGCATCGGGTATTTCTATCTTAAATTTGTCGCCTTTCATATAAGCTTTGCCATCGTAGCTGTATGTGTTCTTTGCTTTAATGTCTTTAGCATCCAGCGTAAAGCTAACAGTGACGCTTCCGGCTTTATTATATGCCTCGGATGCCTTGTCCAGTATAGTCCGTGCATTCTGCGCCGATACAGTCAAGGTCAGTGTGGCTAGCAGGATAAATGTAAATAATCTTAATTTCATGTTTGTTAATTTAGTCTATGCAAATATAGACAATTTATCAGAGGAAAAGTTTAATTACAGTGAACAGTTATCAGTTAACAGTTATCAGTCATCAGTCAACAACTTGTACCTCGTATCTTGTCTACTCGTAACTTTTTAACTAAAAAGTAACAAACTTCTACCTTTAGCAGTGAACAGTCATCAGTCATCAGTCAACAAGACCTTTTCGTCATTGCGAATTGAAAATCGGCGGAGCCAACAGGAGTGAAGCAATCCGGATGAAATGATTTTCGTGCCTGCAATAAAGAGATAAATTATCAGAGTCGGATACATTTTTGCTATCTTTACCGGCAAACTTTTATCTCAAACCAAATGAAATATATCTTACACATCTTTTTAGGGCTTTTTTTATTTCAGGGATTCTTAATAGCAGGCGAAAAACCGGATACAATCTTTACGGCCAAACGTAACAAGCTTTATAAAAAGTACATGGGGGAAAACCCTGTATATACAGATAAAGATCCGCAATTTTTTGGAGATGCGAGGGCAATAGAAGCTTTCTTTAATAAACATTTGACATATCCTGATTCGGTAGACCGGAAAAATCTTGACGGCAATGCTGTTTTGTTGAAATTTGTTGTAACGGATCAAGGAATAGTGAGAGATGTTTCGGTGCTTGAAAGCCTGCATCCTGCATATGATGATGAAGCCATTCGCGTAATAAAGCTTATGCCGGTAAAGCCGGGAGAGAAAAATGGGTATCCTGTTTTTACGGAGATGATTTACGAGGTATCATTTAAAAAATTAAAATCTAAAGCACTACCAAAACTTGATAAAACGCCGAGCTTTCCGGGAGGAGAGGCTGCAATGATGAGTTTTATACGTAGAAATTTGAAATATCCGGAAGAGGCTCAAAGAAACAATATAGAAGGACGCGTTGTTATACGTTTTATAGTATGTGAGGATGGTAAAATAGATGCTGCTGAAGTGCTGTCCGGTATAGATCCTGAATGTGATGCCGAAGCCTTGAAAGTAGTTGAATCAATGCCGGAATGGAGTCCGGGGATATTTAAAGGTAAGCCTGTGACGGTTCATTTTAATCTTCCTCTTCAGTTCCGGTTAAGAAAACAAACTTCGACTCGGACGCAAGGCAGGCGGATTAATAGAGGCTTTTAGAGAACGTAGTTCTGTGTTAAACTGAGATTTTTAATATAATATCATATACTAAATAGTATTTGTTTTATATATTTGCTTGTTTATTACGCCTGTAATAAGGCCTCTTTATGTAATTATAAAGTTATGAACAAACGAGACAACAATATATCAATATTAGATAAGGTAAACTTTCCGTCAGATTTAAAGGATTTGAATTTAGAAGAATTGGAGACGCTTTGTGCCGATCTAAGACGCTTTATCATCGATCAACTAAGTAGCAATCCGGGACATTTCGGCTCCAGTTTGGGAACTGTAGAGCTTACTGTAGCATTACACTATGTTTATAATACTCCTTACGATCGTATTGTCTGGGATGTAGGCCATCAGGCGTATAGCCATAAAATACTGACAGGACGAAAAGACCGTTTTCATACCAACAGGCAATTTGGAGGTCTTTCGGGTTTTCCGAATCCGGAAGAAAGCGAGTATGACTCTTTTATAGCGGGACATGCGTCTAATTCTATCTCGGCTGCATTGGGTATGGCCGTCGCGTCTACTCTAAAGAAAGAGGATAGACGTGTAGTAGCGGTTATCGGAGACGGTTCTATGACGGGCGGACTGGCATATGAAGCATTGAATAATGCCAACTCCCAACCTAACGACCTTCTGATTATACTCAATGACAATGATATGGCCATTGATGATAATGTAGGGGGGATGCGCGACTATTTGGTCAAAATGACAACCTCTACTGCTTATAACCGTGTCAGGAGCGACGTTTATGAGAAATTTAAAAAAGGAAATCTGATTAACGAAAAAGGAAAGAATTTTATCCTTCGTTTTAATAATAGTTTGAAGTCTTTGTTGACAAAACAACAAAACTTATTTGAGGGATTCAATATACGTTACTTCGGGCCTGTAGATGGACACAATCTGAAAGGTTTGATCCGTATTCTTCAGAATATAAAAGACCTGAAAGGTCCCAAGATGCTACATATACATACCGTAAAAGGAAAGGGCTTTAAGCCGGCTGAGGTATCGGCTACTGTATGGCATGCTCCCGGTAAATTCGATAAAACCACCGGCGAACGTATCGTTGTAAAATCGAAAGATCAGCCGCAGCTTTATCAGGAAGTTTTTGGGCATACACTTGTCGAATTGGCCGAGAAGGATGACCGTATTGTCGGAGTGACGCCGGCAATGCCTACAGGTTGCTCGATGACATATCTGATAAAAGAATTTCCCGGCAGGGCATTCGATGTCGGTATTGCCGAAGCACATGCTGTCACCTATTCCGCCGGATTGGCAAAAGAAGGTTTAATACCATTCTGTAATATTTATTCATCATTTATGCAACGGGCATACGATCAGATAATTCATGATGTAGCACTCCAAAAACTACATATGGTTATTTGTCTCGACCGTGCCGGATTGGTCGGTGAAGACGGGCCTACCCATCATGGAGCTTTCGATCTGGCTTATATGCGCTGTGTTCCTAATCTAACGATAGCATCTCCATACAACGAACATTATTTGCGCCATCTGATGCACACTGCTGTTTATGGCAATGATGGTCCGTTTGTAATCAGATACCCCAGAGGACAAGGAGAGTTGCACGAATGGGAATGTGAAATGCAGAAACTGGAGATTGGAAAAGGTCGTAAACTTAAAAGTGGAAAAGATTTGGCGGTTCTTACTTTGGGACCTATAGGGAATGCCGCAAAAGAGGCCATTGAACTTGTAGAAGCCCGGGGCTATTCAATCGCCCATTACGATATGATATTCCTCAAACCGCTAGATACAGCTTTGTTGAAAGAAGTCGCCGGGAATTTCACACATGTGATGACAATCGAAAACGGAGTGATTAAAGGCGGGTTTGGTAGTGCTGTTTTAGAATTTCTTGCTGAAAATAATTACGATAATATCCATGTGGAACGTGTTGGCTTACCGGACGAGTTTATTACACACGGTTCGTTGAAAGAACTGCATAAACTATATGAAATAGATGTGCCGGGGCTTGCTAAACGGATACAGGCGACAGCCAGCAGTGAGCAGTCAACAGTGAGCAGTCAACAGTCAACAGTCAACAGTTAGTTACGAGTAGACAAGTTACGAGTTATAAGTTCTTGTCGCTTCGCGCCAACCATCGGTAACAGGAGCGCAGCGTATGTAATTGGCACATTGGCATATTTGCTAATTTTCATATTTGCTAATTTTTAACTACTGAATGACATAAATAAATAATAATGAGAATTGTAATCGCAGGTGCGGGTGCTGTAGGAACACATTTGGCAAAGTTGTTGTCGACAGAAAATCAGGATATAGTGTTGATGGATGCCGATAAAGAGAAGCTTAACTTCGCCGGTGGGAATATGGAAATGATGACGATGGCGGGTTCGTGTACTTCTCTCAAAGATCTGATGGAGGTAGAAGTGCAAGAGGCTGACTTTTTTATTGCCGTTACTCCTGACGAATCTGTCAATGTTACAGCTTGTTTGCTTGCCACTAATTTAGGTGCGAAAAAAACATTTGCCCGTATAGACAATTACGAATATTTATTACCAAAGAACAAAGAGTTCTTCCTTAAGTTGGGTGTCGATTCGATGGTTTATCCCGAAATGCTCGCCGCCAAAGAGATTGTATCTGCGCTGAAGCGTCCGTGGGCCCGGCAATGGATTGAATTAAGCGATGGTAATATTATACTTACAGGTATCAAAATAAGGGAAAATTCCGTACTTGTGAATAAGCGCCTGTATGAATTGGGACGTGAAGAAAAAAGATTTCATATTGTTGCTATCAAGCGAAACAATATAACAATAATACCTACGGGGAACGATCAGATTTTATCGGGGGATATTTTGTTTTTTACCACGACAAAAGACTATGTGGATGAATTACCCGAGCTGGCGGGAAAATCCAGATTTGAAGTGAAGAATATCATGATTATGGGAGGTAGCCGTATTGCGATACGTACTTGCCAGTATCTTCCTGACAATGTTAACATAAAGCTTTTAGAGTTGGATAAGGAGAAATCCTATCAACTGTTGGAAAGGTTGCCGAAGAATGTCACGGTCTTCCATAATGACGGACGCAGCGCCGATTTTTTATTGCAGGAAGGCATTAATGAAGTCGATGCTTTTGTGGCGGTGACAGGTAATTCCGAAGCTAATATTTTAGCTTGTATGGCGGCAAAACGCTTCGGCGTGCGCAAAACAGTGGCCGAGGTGGAAAATATGGATTATATGCAAATGGCTGAGAACCTTGATATAGGCTCTATTATCAATAAGAAACTGATTACAGTGAGTAATATTTACCGTTTCTTGTTGAGCGCCGACGTGTCGAATGTGAAATCGCTTACGATAGCTAACGCGGATGTGGCGGAGGTAGTGGCTCATCCGAATTCACGGATTACGAAGAAAGAGGTAAAAAAGATAGTCTTGCCTAAGAATGTTACATTGGGTGGCCTTATTCGCAATGGTGAACCGATGATGATAGACGGGGATACATTGATAGAGCCATACGACCATGTGGTAGTATTCTGTCTGGAAGATTCATTACGCGAAGCCGAAAAACTTTTTCATTAAAGCGCTGTGGGAAATTTTAATTATCGGTTTGTATTAAAGACGGTCGGTTTCCTGCTCATCATAGAGTCTTTGTTTATGATGGCGGCTACAGTTGTCTCCTTTTATTCGCATGAATTTTCAGGCGATGCATTATTGATTAGTTCTACTGTCACCTTCTTTGCCGGTATACTTATCCGTTTCTTGGGAACAGAAGATATGCCGCGCCCCATCGGTAAACGTGAAAGTTTCTTTGTCGTTGCCATATCGTGGATCATTCTTTCAGCGTTTGGTATGTTGCCATACTATTTCAGCCATTCTATACCTGATATATGTGACGCCTATTTTGAAACAATATCGGGGCTTACAGCCACCGGAGCGACAATTCTCACAGATATAGAGTCGATGTCTAAAGGGTTGCTTTTTTGGAGGAGTATCACCCAATGGATGGGAGGTTTGGGGATTGTGGTCTTTGTGGCTACCATATTACCGATGGGAGGTAATGCTTCGGTGATGTACGATGCCGAAGTTACAGGAATAGGGTATGATCGCTTTCGTCCACGCTTTTCTCAAATCGCTAAACGTCTTTGGTTAGTATATGCCTTTTTTACTGTTATTCTTATTCTTTTACTCTGGGCCGGGCCTATGAGTTTATTTGATTCTGTTTGCCATGCTTTCACAACGATATCTACCGCCGGTTTTTCCACTAAGCAGGCAAGTATTGCCTATTGGGATTCGGCTTATATAGAATATGTGGTTACTGTCTTTATGTTTATCGGTGGAGTCAATTTTACATTGCTATACTACTTATTATTACAGGGAAGTCCCAAGAAACTATTCAAAAATGAAGAGTTTAAATGGTATGTTTCCATCATATTGATTTTTGTAGCTGTCATAGCTATCGGGCTTTATTCTTCGGGTAAGATTGGTGAAGTAGAAAAGGCTTTCCGTACTTCGTTGTTTCAGGTTGTATCGATGATAACAACCACTTGTTTTACGACCGATAATTTTATAAACTGGGGTTCTTTTTATCAGTTTGTAGTTGTCATATTTATGTTTACCGGAGCCTGTTCCGGATCTACTGCCGGTGGTATAAAAATAGTCAGGATCATTATTTTGTTTAAAAATTCTATCAACGAGTTTAAGCGTCAGGTACATCCGAATGCTGTCTTGCCCATACGCCTCAATGACAGGGTTATTTCTATGGATGTTGTTACGAAGGTATTAGCATTTATATTTTTATATTTGGCAATCCTTATTCTTAGTTGTCTTCTTTTGTCACTATCGGGTATGGGATTTGAAAATTCACTGGGGGCAGCTATATCGTGTTTGGGAAATGTTGGTGGAGGATTGGCCGAGATCGGCCATAACGGTCATTTTTATGATGTGCCTGTATCTGCCAAATGGTATATGTGCTTTTTGATGTTGACAGGTCGTCTCGAATTGTTTACCGTACTATCGCTGTTTATGCCGGCGTTCTGGAAAAGATAATTTATATACTATGAAACGAAGTATGATTTTTGTCAAATCACCAAGTCCATGATAATAAAAGTCATGCGAGTTCCATATGACCTTAAAAAACAAGTTATTATCATATGAAATATATCTTCTTTCTCGCTCTTTTTGCCATTTCAAGTCTTTTTTATGCTCAGGAACAAAAGGTGAGTTTTCTCTTTGCCGGTGATGCTATGCAGCACAAAGCCCAGTTGGATGTTGCCAAAACAAAAGACGGATACGATTATTCCGCTTATTTTAAGTATGTGGAAGACGAAATTAAAAAAGCGGATGTGGCTGTCGTAAATCTGGAAGTTACTCTACCCGGAAAACAGTTCAGTGGCTATCCCAATTTCGGTTCTCCCGATGAATACGCCTTTGCGTTGAAAGACGCGGGGTTCGACGTTTTCCTTACGGCGAATAATCATATTCTCGATAAAGGAAAGAACGGATTAGAACGCACTGTTATGATGCTCGATTCGATGAAGGTGAAACATACAGGTGTCTTTGTAAATAAGGAGAAGAGGGAACTTTATTATCCGTTGATGATGATAAAGAATGGTATTCGCATCGCTATGCTGAATTATACTTACGGAACAAATGAAGGTCATGTGCTTACTCCTCCCAATATTGTGAATTATATAGACCGCAAACAGATGCTGAAAGATATTGCGGCGGCTAAGCAAATGAAAGCCGACATTATCATTGCTAATATTCACTGGGGAGTAGAGTATGTATTAAAACATAACAGGGAGCAAAAGGTTCTCGCCGATTTTCTCATTCAGAATGGTGTCCGGCTAGTTATTGGTGGACATCCGCATGTAGTGCAACCGGTCGACATTCAGAAGAAAGGCGATGAGATAGAAAATATTGTTGTTTACTCGATGGGTAATCTGATCTCGGCGATGAAGCCTGTCAATACAACAGGAGGAATGATGGTGAAAATAGACGTCAGTAAAGATGAAAATGGTAAAATAAATATAGACAGTTGCGATTACTCTCTGGTTTGGGTAAACAAGCTGATGAAAGATAAGGATACTCCTTCTTTTTTCGAGTTGTTGCCTGTCGCTGACTTCAACAATGAAAAGGGAAAAGAAAAATTAGGTGCAGAGGCATTCCTTAAAATGCAGACTTTTGCCACTAATGCTAAAGTTGCTATAGAAAGCTTATGGATTAAGTAATCAATGAAAATTAATGATGTGTTTGTAAGTTGGATTATTTGCATTATTTTCTTCTGCGCGCAATCACAGATTGCTTATATTCTCAACATATGCTCATTACTGCCGCGCCCTATCGGGCTTGCCCTTACTTTTGGCATTGCCCAAAAGTAAGCAAAAGGCTAGCGCTTCGTCCCTCGGCGACCCATAGGACGAAAAAGGCGTTAAAAACAAAAACGTGTCTGAGCTTATCAAATGATTCATAATTATACAAATCCCGGAGCGAGTTTTTTTGTTTAGCCTTTAAGTCCGTTATGGGTCGGACGTTGAAGCGGGGGCGCAAAAGCCTTTTTGGTTCCTTTTGCGGCTTTGGGCAAAAGGGATGCAAGCAATCTGTGATTGCGCGCAGTAGAAAATAATGCAAATAATCGAACGTTTCAACTACTGATTCACATAATTCACATAAATATATCAGGGCAAACCCTATGAAATTATTATTTCGGCACTCATTTTTATCTCCTGTTAATAACCTCTATAAAATTACGAAATAAATATTTAGCGCCGTTACATCGGAATTTATCACAGTTTTCATATTATTTACTTTTTTATATATACCTTTGCCTTTTCATGTAAGATGATGCTTTTCATCAAAGCATTAGAGTTTATTTTAATTGATTATAAATAATTCACGAAATTTTGTACGTTTAAATCTTTTGAAAATAAACCCTTTGATCACCTTGATCATAATTTATTGATAATCAATAAACAAAAGGCTTGTTGCATATAATATTTATTAAAAAGTCTGAAATGGACTATTTTTTTATCTAAAAATACCATAGCCCAAAGTATGTGTTGTATCTAAATTTGTAAATTAGATTTTTAGGTTTTATATAACCAAACCATTAAATGCAAAAAAAACTTTTAAAACTACAAATAACCAATATTATATATGACTAACAGTGAACTAATTGCCTGTATTATAAATGCAGGTTCGAAGATCCATAGATCCTTAGGAGCAGGGTTACTACACGAGGTATACGAAGAGTGCTTAATACATGAGTTATCAAAGAAGAACATTACAGCTGAAAGACAAAAAGTATTATCAGTTGAGTTCGAAGAATTGAAATTTGAAAAGGCGTTCACCGTAGATTTACTTGTGGAAGAGAAACTCGTTATCGGAATAAAACCGGAATATGCGCAAGAGAGTATTTTCAGAAGAAAAGTTGAAACATATGTAAAGCTTTGCGGACAAAAGACCGGACTAATTATAGATTTCAATACAGAAGATTTCCGCGCAGGAGTAAGGATATTGGAAAAATCATTCAAACCGACATCGCCATCCCATAAACATTATGGATACTATGAGTATTATGGGAAAAAAACTAAATAACAGTACTCTTATTCTATCACTCTATATGATCTTCTAGCTTCATTTAATGATACGGCGTTAAAGTGCCACCACTCTCCCCTGATGGTCAGAAATCCGGCTTGAATCATCACTTTTCTAAGCAATTCCCTATTTTTGACTTGCTGTCTGGTTAGTACGCCCTCGTCGACCAATTCCTGTTCTTTATTTATACCTGCTGCTTTGCCAAAAAAGTCGAACGCCGTACCCATATCCAGGGAAATACCTTGCTTATCGCAGATAGTCAGGTCTACAGCCATGCCATAATTATGCAAACCCGTCCGTACAGGATTTGCCACATATAATGCATATGGCGTATTCTGAACTACTTTGTACATTTTTTTCTGAACGCTTAACGGCCGAACTGCATCATAGACCAAAAGGCTAAAATCCGGATTTATCTCTTTCAGGTACCTTTGAGCCTTCACTAGCTTCTCAGCTGCCACAGGATGCAGATATATATTCAGCAGCGTGTCGTAAAGCACGGTCTTAGTAAAATTGTCAGTAGTTGCATACTTTAGATCCGACAATATAGTCGGATCTAATTCTTTGATGTTTACAAGCTGTTGAGTCTGTAAATAGGATTCCAATCTTGAAACCCCGTCTTGTGCTAACAATAAAACAGGGAAAATAAAAAATAAAAAATAAAAAATGTTTTTATTCATCCTCCTCGTCATCTTCCTCATCAAAATCATATTCGATATATTCTCTGCTTAATACCTCATCTATAAGAGAACAAGCTTTTGTATATTCATCGGTATTGTTCAGCCTGTCTATCGCTTGGTAAGCCTCCTTCAACGATTGCAGCACAACTACATCATCCTCGTTCGGCCCCATTTCAGGACTTTCTACAAACCACTGTAATTCATTCTCCAAATTTTCCCGCGCGCCATTGTAAAAAGTTAAAGCAGCTTCGGTTTCCCCTACTTCTTCTTTTATTTTGGCCGTTTCTACCATATCATGCCCTACTATATTTTTATAATTACGCATAATAGCCAAAGTGATGGTCGTGCGCATTACAGTTACAAAATGTAAAGCATCAATATCCTGACGTATTTTATAGTAATAAATCAAATTCATCAAGGCTGCACGAACTAATGCCGCTTCTGACAAGATATAATTATCTATTATGCGTGCAGGATAACCGAATGTTTTTTTTTGGATTTGCTCTATCAAATCGGGAAATGAATCGAAAAGGGTATTAGCTATTCTTTTCAACATTTCATCTTGAGTACCGTTTATATCCAATGCAAATATAAGGCGTACCAGATCACGGATAAAAGCGCCGTTAGATTCTCTTATTGTCACAAAATCGTATTTTTTAAGAGTATGGCTCTCTCCGTCAGAAAACAATTCCTTTGCCACATCCAGAATCCCGTCTTCTGTATCGTCTTCCGGCAAAGCTAAAAGGCTATTTATATCGTTTTCAATAATTAATTTCCAAATCGGCTTATTATCAACTTCTAAAAATGTTTTAACATCATCATTCAGAATCAGTCTGTTCTCCATTGGTTATTGTATTTATGGTTATTGTTTCCGGCGATGAGACACTTTTTCTCATTGCCTTATATATTTCTTCTTGTATGCGCTGACGAATCCCCATACTCATTAGCTGTTTATGCGTACGTTTTTCATATACACGATTCGACAGGAATATATAAATCAGATTATTATCGGGGTCGATCCAGAAACTAGTTCCTGTAAATCCTGTATGGCCATAAGTACTGGCCGGTGCGCTCAAACTGGTAGGGCTCGATTTATTTGTTCTCATTTCCGGTTTGTCAAAACCCAGCCCACGCCGCGAGATAGAGCTTTTGACACTCGTAAAAAGCAAGCATGTCTTTTCAGACAGATATTCTTCGTCTCCATAAGTCCCTTTATCCAACCACATCTGATAAAGTTTGGCAAGGTCGTTCGCATTCGAAAACAATCCTGCGTTCCCGGAGACTCCGCCCATAAAAGCAGCTCCTTCGTCATGTACATATCCCTGAACAAGCTGTTTTCTCAGGAAACCATCATATTCTGTGGGAACAATGCGGTTTTTGTCAAATTTGGTCAATGGATTATATGTCGTAGTGACAGCGCCTAACTTACTAAAATAATTTTCTTGTACGTAAGCATCTAAACTTTCTTTTGCCACTTTCTCAACTGCCTCCTTCAATAACATAAAATTGAGGCAACTATACAAATACCCTTTCCTTTTTGTAAGCTTCGAATTGGCAATGGCAGCGATAATGGTATCATTGTATGTTTTATTTACATACATGTTATCAGCCAACGGAAGGAAACCGGCTTTTGGAGCAGCAGATATAATATTCGGCTTATATTTATAATCGCTCCGGGTCCAGGTATCCGTGTCGAATTCATTAGAATAAAGGGCTGTCTGGCTTGAATTAAACAATCGTCCTTCGTAGCTTGTCTGATCGATAGCCATCAGGTAATAAGGGATAAATGACGGGAGCCTACTCTCGTGGAACAACGCGTCACGAACTGTAATATGTGCTTTGTCCGTCCCTTTCAATGGTTTAACATACGTGCTCAGGGGTGTACTCAGTTTCAGTTCCGAATCATCATATAACTTCATTACAGCCGGAAGTGTGGCCGAAACTTTAGTCATAGAAGCCAGGTCATATATATTGTTGTTGGTAACGGCCTGCTTCCCGTCATATGTATATGATCCGAATGATTTGCTGTATATTACTTCCCCATCTTTGGCTATCAAAATCTGGCAACCCGGAAAAGCTTTATCTTTTATTCCTTCCTGAACAATTGATCCTATCCCATCTAAACGGGATGATTGGATTCCGACCTCTTCAGGAACAGAATAGCCTAGCCGTACTTTCTTCGTTTCAATTCCTTTTCCCTCTTTAAAAATACCCTTCACAGTCACGGGTATCTTTCCGATTATACTATTTCCTCCAAAAATAGCTTGTGCCGCATAATCCTGAGCCAATGGAGTATTCTCATAAACCAACATCACTCCGTCAGCGTTCTTGATCGATGTGGCATAATAACTCATACGATATGGAGTCATAAAAAATGACAGTATAGTTTCTTTTCCCTGACATACATTTTGTATCGCCGCGTTCGCGTTAATACGATTACCATGAATAGATATTATTATCGTATTATATGGTTCCAGTGTTTTTTTAAGGCTCAACAAACCATCACTGTCCGGGACATTAAAACAGGTAATACCGGCATATTTTAGTAATGTGGCATGAAATGTATTACCGGAAGATTCACCGACGGACACAGCGGCAATCTTGCGTTTATCGAGTTTTTTCAATGGTATAATCTTAGAGTCGTCCTTCAATAAAGTCACGGCCTCCTTATTCAGTTGCCTGTTCACCCATTCGGCATGCGGCGTATTCAAATTACGGACAAGTGAATCTGTTTTTACCGGAGTAAATTTATTTACTCCCAATATATACTTGTATGCGAGTACCTTCTTACATTTTGCCTCAATTTGCGCTTCGGTAAGAATCCCGTTTTCAACAGCCTTTTTTACCGCATTGAACTCTTTTATGACACTGACCGGCCCTAAAAGGATATCATTTCCGGCCTGAAGAGCTCTAACACAGTAGTTATCTTCTCCCGAGACACCTTTCATTTGCAGTCCGTCAGTAAAGACCAGCCCCGAAAAGCCCAGTTCTTCTTGCAATAAATTTGTAACTATGGATTCAGAAAGAGAACTTGGTTGTCGTTTTGAATCTAAAGCCGGAATATTAAGATGCCCTATCATTACTCCGGATAAACCCGATTTTATATATTTTTTGAACGGTTTCAATTCAACGTCATCCAAGCGATCCCTGTCATGAGCAATGGTCGGTAAAGTTTTATGAGAATCGGTGGATGTATCGCCATGACCCGGAAAATGTTTTGCTACAGCCATAACCCCTCCGGCTTCCAAACCTTTCGCATACATGATCCCCAGTCTTGTCACAAGTTCGGGGTCTTCTCCAAAAGAACGGGTGCCTATTACCGGATTAGCCGGATTACTATTTACATCCAAAGATGGAGCAAAATTAACATGTATACCCATCAACTTGCATTGGCGAGCTACTTCTAACCCGTAATAATACAGCAAAGAATCGTTTTGTATAGCTCCAAGCATCATATTACGGGGGAATTGAGTCGTATTCGACAGTCTCATAGACAAACCCCACTCACCATCCAAAGAAATCATTAACGGCACTTTGGCGCTTTGTTGTGCCATATTAGTCAACTCAGCCTGATTCTGCGGAGTACCTTCCGAGAACAGAAAACCTCCCACATACTGATTGCTTATGAAATCTTGTATTATCTTTTTATTCGCATTCGTATTATCTCCTGTAACCACAGGCATAAATAGCTGACCGATACGCTCATCCATTGTCATTTGATTATAGACAGAATCAACCCATTGAAGCATTTGGGTTTGATTGGCAGTTTTATATAGACCTGGTATTATCTTTTTTCCAACTATATTTATACTGAATGAGCAAAGCAACAAGAACAGGATAGTTATAGCCGGAATATATAATCTTTTCATTTTTAAATTTTAGAAAATTGTTCCTACAAAAATAAAAGGAATATTTTTCAGAAAAAAGTTTACAACAACGAATAAACGAATAAGTTGTCCCGACTTTTGATTTATTAGGAAAAACCGGATGATCTCAAAGTTTAGCATTTACGAATAAATTGACAGGCATAAATTGCTTGCACCTAAACCTAAATATCTATTTTTGCACAAAACAAGACTCCTTATTTAGTAACTATGAGTTGGAAAAGCTACTTTTTCTTTCAAAAAAATGATAAAATCGCAATAACAGCACTGTTGATACTTATCGTTATCAGCGGAATTGTATATATGATCACGCTTCCGTCGAATAAACCATATACAGGAAATACATTTGAGGCAGAATTTGAGGCGTTTCAATCCGCATCGCGAGATAAAGACACAGCCTCCTATTCTGACCATAAAGTATATAACGGACAGCAAAATAAAGAAAGTCAAACCAGATATATACATACGGCAAAACTATTGGAAGGCGAAACAGTGGAACTAAATAGCGCTGATACGACTGAACTAAAAAAGATTCCCGGAATAGGCGGCGGATACGCAAACCGTATTGTGAAATACAGAACTCTTCTGGGAGGATATGCTGATATCACTCAATTAAAAGAAGTTTGGGGAATGGATGATGAACTCTATGATAAAATAACGGCGTACATCACTCTGGTTCCTGCCGTAAAGAAAATCAGGATAAATTCGGCAAGTTTTGAAGAATTGAACGGACATCCGTATATCAGTTATAAACAAGCAAAAGTGATAACCGATATACGGGAACGCAAAGGAAATATAGAATCTATCAACCGCTTGTCCCTGTTGGAAGAATTTCCCGCAAATGATATTAGGCGATTAACTCCTTATCTTTCATTCAATTAATTAGTCTTTCCCCAAACCTCCAAAGTGAAAATAATCGAACGTTTTACACTACAGGGAAGTCGTCTAGACTTTTTGTAAACTATGCTTTTTTTACTCATTTCTTATTCTCTTTGAGTCATGTTGAACGATAGTGAAACATCTCGAAAAGGAGATTTTTCGTTCCTCAAAATGACAAAAGAGGGTAAAAGTTGAAAAGTCTAGACGACTACAATAATAACTTTAACTGCTGATTGGCATTATTTATTAAAAAAACACAAAGAAACAGTTTCCGTTATATCTTGTCAATCACTAGATGTAGTGATAAAAAAATTATTACTTTGCAGAATAATTCCAATCCGATGAGATCCAGATATTATACTAAAACAGAAGAGGCCGCCAACACCATATCACATGCCCTGGGAATAATACTGGGCGTTGTAGGCGGATATATCTTATTAACTGTGGCCGTAAAAAGTGGAAATAACTGGGCTGTAGGAAGCGTCGTTGCATACCTTTTCGGCATGCTGGCTTCATACATCACATCCACCTGCTATCATGGATGCACACACGAGAAGCGAAAAAAACTCCTTCGTAAGTTCGACCATAGCGCTATTTACCTGCATATCGCAGGAACTTATATACCTTTTACCTTGGTCGTATTACGAAACGAAGGAGCATGGGGCTGGTCATTATTTGCATTCATATGTCTTGCTGCCATTGCAGGATTGATCGCCAGTTTCACCAACCTAAAGGGACATAGCAATCTGGAAACGATCTGCTTTGTCATCATGGGATGTTCAATATTAGTCGCATTCAAGCCTTTATATGGAGTATTGTCGGTCATGGGACAAATCGATGCCCTGTACTGGCTTATAGCAGGAGGAATTTCATATATCGCAGGGGCCTTGTTCTACTCATGGACAAAGAGAAAATACATGCATACAGTTTTTCATCTGTTCGTTTTAGGAGGGAGTATCTGCCATATAATCGCTATATATCTGATTCTGTAGTCTATTTATCATTAAACTCTGCTCATTATTCAAAATACAGACATATTCTTAGCTCTTTTTTTTATACATTTGCATCTCAATAAAAAAAGTAAATAACTTATGATTACAGCAGACCAACTCAAAGAAGTGTTGGAGCGCGAGCACGCGCTGGGGAGGCATCTTTGACGTCGATGCAAAAAAAATACAACTCGAAGAAGAAGAGCTAAGAACACATGCTCCCGGTTTTTGGGATAACGCGAAAGTCGCGGAAGCGCAAATGAAAGTTATCAGAGAACTGAAGGGGTGGCTCGAAGGCTACAATGAAGTGAAAAGTGCAACCGACGAGTTACAATTAGCATTTGATTTCTTGAAAGAAGGAATAACTACTGAAGAGGAAGTCGATACAGCTTACAAAAATGCTTTAGAACTAGTAGAAAATCTGGAGCTAAAAAATATGCTCCGTAGAGAGGAAGACAAACTTGGAGCTGTACTTAAAATCAATAGTGGCGCCGGAGGAACTGAAGGGCAAGACTGGTCTTCAATGTTATTCCGGATGTATCAACGCTGGTGCGAATCGAAAGGCTACAGAACAACCGTTACCAACTGGCAGGACGGAGATGAAGCAGGGATAAAAACCGCAACTTTACAAGTGGAAGGGGACTATGCGTACGGCTACCTCAAATCAGAAAACGGAGTGCATCGTCTGGTGCGGGTATCGCCTTTTAATGCTCAGGGAAAACGTATGACATCGTTTGCTTCTGTTTTTGTTGTTCCGCTAGTAGACGATACTATCGACATCGAAATCAATCAGGCAGATATTACATGGGATACCTTCCGTTCGAGCGGAGCAGGTGGACAGAATGTAAATAAAGTGGAAACGGGTGTCCGCCTTCACTACAAATACAAAGATCCTGAAACCGGCGAAGATAAAGAAATCGTAATAGAAAATACTGAAAGCCGTTCGCAGTTCGGCAATAAAGACAATGCTATTCGTTTGTTGAAATCGCAACTATACGAATTAGAACTAGAACGCCGTAGCAGAGAACAATCGAAAGTAGAAGCCGGAAAGAAAAAAATAGAATGGGGCTCTCAGATACGCAGCTATGTATTTGACGACCGCAGGGTGAAAGACCACCGGACAAACCATCAGACATCGAATGTAAACGCAGTGATGGATGGTGATATCGATGATTTCATCAAAGCATATTTAATGGAATTTGGAGGAGAGGCTTAGTCTAAGCCTCTTGTTTATAAACTTAATATACTTACTACTATGAAAAAGCTAAAGAATGTACTAGTACTTTCAATCCTGTTTTGTTTGTGCTCCTCTGTCGCCTTTTCTCAAACGAATGAAGGATTGGCTAAGAAAACACAGTTCATAATCAAAGGCGGACTAAACTTTTCTACAATAGCCGTCTCCGACAAAGACAATGACTACTATGGAACAGAAAAATCTAAGGTCGGCTTTAATTTAGGTATCGCTGCCGACATCCCTCTTGGAAAGAAATTTTACTTCCAACCTAATTTGAACTTTAGCGCAAAAGGTTCAAAGCAGAAAGAAATAAATATCGGTACCGAAATAGAAAATTTATCGCTGAATACTTTATACATGCAAATACCTTTACTCTTTGCTTATAAGTTTGACTTCAAAAAATGGAACAATTCTTTCAACATTGCATTTGGACCATATGTTGCTTATGGCGTAGGAGGTAACATTGTATCTGGATCATATGTTTCTCCAGGCGCAGGAGGTATGATATATAGGCCATCCATAAAGGTAGGAAGTTTTTCCTCGGACATATGTAACAAGGCCGACATAGGAATGAACATGGAATTTCAATTCGAATTGCCCAAAATAATGTTTATACTAGGCTATGAGTATGGGTTTACCAATATGATAAAAACGCATGATTTATTTTTCGATGATTTATCATACGAATATCGGAATAGAACATCATATCACAATTCAACCAATTATATAGGGATAGGTTATAAATTCTAATCTTCATGCAGCTATTATGAAAGGAAAGACATGTTTCAGATGTGCGTTTCTTAGCTTTGCATTATTAAATGCACTGTTCGGAATTGCACAAAAAAAGGTATTAGACCACAGCGTTTACGATTCATGGAAAAGCATTTCCAATATCAACGTAACAAATGACGGCAAATATACTGCCATCGTTGTAAAAGAACAGGAGGGAGATGACTATCTGCTGGTAAAGAATCTGAAAACGCAGAAAGATTTAGCTGTCCCACGCGGATATGCTTACTCTGTTACTCCGGATCAGAAGTACATTGTAGTGCAGATCAAAGCTCCATTCGCTGTTACCCGTCAGGCGAAAATAAAGAAAACAGCCGAAGAGAAAATGCCGAAAGATTCACTGGCTATTATCTCCCTTGAGAGTTTCTCAGTACTTAAAATTCCGAATGTAAAGAGCTACAAATTAGGTAAAGATTTTTCCGATTATGTGGCTTATATCTTAGACGATTCGGTAAAAGTGAAAGACAAAAAAGATATAAAAGCCGGCACTTTGGTTTTGCACAACTTGTATTCCGGAAAAGAAGATACGATCAAACATACGACCGAATATATTTTCAGCCGGAACGGAAAAGGCTTTGCTTATATACTAAAGCCGGGAGCAAAGGATACAATCAATAAACCGGGTGTAGGTCTGATAGATTTAAATAACCTGAATAAAAGAATAGTCTCTGTAAATCAGAAAATATATAAAAGCCTCTCTCTTTCCGAAAGCGGGAGCAAGCTTACTTTTCTGGCTACTGCCGATAGTTTGAAAAAAGAAATAAAAGATTACAATCTATTCTATTTCGACAATACAAAAGACTCTGCGTTTGTCGTCGCGGATAAGAGCACATTCGGTATGCCGGACAAATGGAATGTTAGTGAAAATTATAATCCGGCATTCAGTAAAGACGAAAAGAGATTATTCTTAGGAACAGCGCCAATTGTGTTACCGAAAGACACCACCATCCCCGATTTCGAAAAAGCCCAACTCGACATATGGCATTGGCAGGAACCTCTTATACAACCACAACAATTGGTACAACTGGCCAGAAAGCAAAAAGAAACATTTCTTTCATACATCGACCTGACCAATGAGAATAAATTTTACCGGCTGGCAACGGAAGATGTTCCCGAAGTGAGGCTTTCAGATGAGGGAAATGGCAGATTTGCTCTAGGATTATCCGATCTGAAATATAGGTTGGAAACGCAATGGAGCGCGGATGCCGGTCTGAAAAACGATGTTTGGATATTCGATTTGGACAACAATACTAAAAAACAGATAAAAACAGGATTATCAGGGAATCCGGTTCTATCACCTCAAGGGAATTACTTGGTTTGGTATAATCCCGCGGATAAACAATATTATTCTTATTCGTTGAAAAGTGATAAGGAAGTTTGTCTTACCAATCAACTCAATATCAACTTCTGGGATGAGAAAAACGACACACCATCGTTACCTCGTCCATATGGATATGCAGCATGGATGGAGAATGACGAAGCCATACTGGTTTATGATGCTTATGACATCTGGAAACTGGACCCGGACGGAGTAAAAACACCTGAAAATATTACCGGAAACGCAGGACGGGACAAAAAAATAAAGTTACGTTATATAAAAACCGATCCGGAAAGCAGATTTATGAAATCAAACGAAAAGCTACTTCTTTCGGCTTTTGATGAAACGACCAAAGAGACCGGTTACTACGAATTGGTAAAAGGCACAGTCAAGCCATTGGTAATAGGAAAATATACCTATTCGCTTCCGGTGAAAGCAAAGGACAAAGATGTTTATTGCTTTACAAAAGGGAATTTCAATACATTTCCCGACCTTTATGTAACATCGAATCAATGGAAAACCGACGCCAAACTAACAGATGTAAATCCTCAAATGAAAGATTACAATTGGGGGACTGCCGAGTTGATGTCGTGGACAACATTCGACGGCAAACCGACACAGGGAATCGTTTATAAACCGGAAGATTTCGACCCAAACAAAAAGTATCCGGTAATGATCTACTTCTACGAGAAACATACGGATAACCTGTATCAATACTTTGCCCCGGCGCCGAGCCGCTCGATTATAAACATACCATTCTTCTGTAGCAGAGGGTACATCGTATTTACACCCGACATACAGTATACGACAGGTCATCCGGGCGAAAGCGCGTACAACTCTATTGTGTCGGGAGCGCAGGAACTGGCTAAGAATACATGGGTAGACAAAGATAATATGGCGATACAAGGTCAAAGCTGGGGTGGATACCAGACAGCTTATCTGGTGACACGCACCGATATGTTCAAAGCTGCCGGAGCAGGCGCTCCTGTATCCAATATGTTCAGCGCCTATGGAGGTATCCGTTGGGAAAGTGGTATGAGCCGGCAGTTCCAGTATGAGCAAACGCAATCCCGTATTGGCGCGACCATGTGGGAAGCTCCCGGGTTATACAAAGAAAACTCGCCTATATTCTTTGCTGATAAGGTACAGACACCTTTACTGATTATGCATAACGACAAGGATGGGGCTGTGCCTTGGTATCAGGGAGTAGAATACTTTATGGCCTTGCGCCGTTTAGGGAAACCGGTATGGCTACTTCAGTATAACAATGAAGCTCATAATTTGAAAGAGCGCAAAAACACGAAAGACTTAAGCATACGTCTGCAACAATTTTTCGATCATTATCTGAAAGGAGACCCTATGCCTGTATGGATGAAAACCGGTGTTCCGGCAACAGAAAAAGGACGAACTTACGGATTTGAATTTGAGTAATTTATCACAATAAAAGAAGATGAATTTTGATCAGCTATTTAAACAAATATCACCTGAAGAGATACATGACAATGTATTTACATTGGTAGGAAAAGATTTTTTCGCTATCACGGCAGGCAAAAAAGATCATTATAACTCTATGATAGGTAGTGGCGGTGGCTTCGGAATGCTTTTCAGGAAGCCTGCCACCTGGTGCCTTCTCCGGGCTGACCGTTATACCCTTGAAATGATTGAAAAGGAGCAAACCTATACGCTATCTTACTTTCCGAACGAATATAAAGAACAAATGCTCTTTTTGGGAAGTAAATCGGGAAGGGATAACAAGAAAATGAAAGAAGTTGAGTTGACAAGTATTCAAACTCCTAGCGGAAATATATCTTTCGAAGAAGCCAGGCTGATCTTTGAATGCAGGTTGACACAACTCACGACTCCTAATCTGGATGATTTTTATACGCAAGAAGCGAAAGACTATTTAAACGAAGCTTACAAAGAAGCAAGTAACTATCGCAAATACCTATTTGGGGAAATCACCCATATTTGGGTAAAAAGATAGGAATAAATCAAAAATCACAAAAACCGGTCAAAATAAAAGAGGCTGTCTCAAAAGTATTTTCTTATATCTATTTGAGTCATGTTGAACGGAGTGAAACATCTCTTTTCCTGAGGAATGAGATCCTTCGTTGCCCCCCGCTCGCGCAAACGTCCCGTCTGAGTGTTGCGTAGCAAAAAGAGATTTGCCCTTTCGGGCAACACACGGACAAAATGTCCGCGCGAGCGAGTGAAAGAGCGGTTTGGATTTACAAGCGATGAGGCGATGTTTGGAGTAGGCAATCGGACGATTGATGTTCGGACGAAACCCATTAATTTGTATCTGCGTTTGATGGACATGGAAGGACTTTGGTTTGCACACACGATTGTTATTGCCCGCTTGGGCTTCCAAGAGGAACGTATCGGACATGGTACTGATTTTCTTCGGTTTATCTCGAAAGTAGCCAAAGAGCATAGGTATAAGTATATTGGATTGGAGTGTACCAATGAGAAAAGTACTGCTTTTGGGTTGAAACATGGGTTTCGGAGGCACAAGGAGAGCAGTGATAACTATAATATTTCTGTCAAAGAATTATTTTTATAGCATATTTTTCACTATATTTGCGGACTAATATAGTGTAGCGATTTTTTAATATGGAACTAAACAGAATAAAAGAAGTCCTTGATGAAAAAGGAATCAAGCAGATATGGTTGGCGGAGAAACTCGGTAAGAGTTTCAGTATGGTCAATGCGTATTCTTGTAATCGAAAACAGCCGACGTTGGAAGTCCTGAATCAGATTGCTGATATATTGCAAGTGAGTGTGAAAGAATTGATAATAGATAACAAAGACAAATAATAAAAGTAATGTATAGCTATGGCAGAACTTAATGTAAGCAGAAAAAGCATTTATCAGTTGTTAACTGATACGTTGAACGAATCTAAGGGTAAAATTTTTGTGATTCCTGAATATCAACGACCATACAAATGGGATATTGAAAAGTGTGATGTTCTGTGGAACGATATAAAAACCTTTCATTTGGAAACAAAAGGGAAGCAAAGCGAAGATTATTTTCTTGGGACGATTGTTTCTTGCGATTCAGATGAAGGTGTTGCTATTATAGATGGACAACAGAGGCTAACTTCTCTATTCTTGTTATTGCGTGCATTTTATACAAAATTAGAAATAATGCAAAAAGAGATGCCGGATGATGATGAAATAAAGGGATTGATGAACCAAATTGCACCTTGTATCTGGGACGTGAATGAAATGTCTCAAAAAGTAAAAGACAAATCACTCATCCATATTAAGTCTATGGTTGCGATAGATAGTGACAATGAAATATTTCATACTATTTTAAAAACAGGAGAAAAGCAACTTACTTCAAAATCTATTTATGCCCAAAATTATGCCTACTTTTATGACCAATGTAATGAGTATGCCCAAAATTACGCCTTAGATTGGAAAGAATTATGCCTTTGTATATTAAAGCAATGTATTGTTTTACCAATTGAATGTAAAGATTTAGATTCAGCATTAACTATTTTCTCAACATTAAACGATAGAGGGATGCCGTTGTCTGATTCTGATATTTTTAAGGCGCAATTGTATAAATTTCAGAAAACTGATGAAGAAAAGAATAAGTTTACAGAAGATTGGAAAAAACTGTCTGAAATTGTTGAAGATGCTAAAATCAGCCTTGATGATTTATTCCGTTATTATACTCATGTAATAAGAGCAAAAAATAAGGATAAATCAAAGGAAGTAGGTTTGAGAAAGTTTTATCATGGAGATGATAAGCAATACTCAAGATTAAAAAACGCCAATATAATGAAAGATTTAACTGATTTAGCTGAATTTTGGAAATTATTAAATCTATATAAAGATGATTATTGTACATTAGAATCCAAACAATACATTCATTGTTTAACTTGTTATCCCAATGAATACTGGAAATATCCTACAACGGTATTTTATTGTTATTGTCGTGATAATGGGAAAGATACAAAAGAACTAATGCCTGCTTATTTAAGAAGATTATTGGCGTTTCTGTTTGTGAGATTTGTCGAAAATCCAACAGTAAATGCAATAAAAGATACAATATTTGCCTCTTGTATTGAAACGTTGAATAGTGGATCAACAGGATTGGAATTAATGATAAAAAGTGATTTTGATCAAAGAATATCAACGTTTTCTTCATCAAAGATATCTAAACCAATGATATTATTACATGCTTATTTGTTTGACAAAGAGCAAGAACTTATTCCAAATAATTTTCAAATTGAACATATTTTCCCAAGGAAATGGGATTCAAATCATTTTACTTGGACAAAAGAAGATGCTGATATATACTTAAACATGTTTGGTAATAAAATTACTTTTGAATCTAAATTAAATATTGAAGCAAGAAATGGCTATTTTGATAAGAAAAAGACACAGTATGCAAAATCAAATATAAAAGAGATTTTGTCTCTATCTCGAATGCCTAATGAAGATTGGAATAAAGATGATATTAAAAAACGGAATGATAGTTTTATTTTAAGATTAAAAACTTTTTTTAATGAGAGTTTGAATGAAGATAAAAGCATAATGGAAACATTATTAGAATATACATCAGAAGGAGGAAATATTGTGCTAATTAAAGAAACAATAGGTAATATCTGTACTTTTATATATGAATCTTCTTTATTTCCTAATGAAGTTGTATTAGGAGAAGAAAATATGAAGACTATAAATAAAGAGACTATTCGATTCGCAACTATTGAAGACGCAATAGATAAAATTGATTTGGGCATAGTAAAATATGGAAAGAAAATAATACTTGATGAGAATATACGCCCCCTTATTTATAAAAGAATGAATGCGTAATTCAAGAACTATAATAAATTACAATCAACAGACAGCAGTAGCATACTATATCAAGACGATAATGGAGCAACCAAGTTTCGACAATAGATATTCCATTACCTGAAATCAAAGGATGATAAAAGAATAAAATTTAAGTTTATAGTAAATATGACAGACATCAACGAATTATTAGAACAACTCAATCTCTCAGATGAATCAGTGAGCCTTGAGGCGAAACGAGCAGGCGAAATCGACAAGTCTGTCATGGAAACGGTAAACTCTTTTTCCAATGAACCTAATTTGGGTGGAGGGTATTTGCTGTTGGGTGTGGAACGAGTAGAAAAGGACGAAACGTGGCAATACATCGTTACCGGAATAAGCGACCCTGACAAATTGCAATTGGATTTGAGTTCACAATGCGCTGATTCATTCAATCTACCTATCCGACCAGACATCAAAGTAGAAACGATAGGCGGAAAGAATGTAATGCTTGTCTTTGTTCCGGAACTTCCAGCTTCACAGAAACCTGTCTATTTCAAAAACCAAGGTTTGCCACGAGGTGCATACAGACGAATCGGTTCCAGCGACCAACGTTGTACCGACGACGATTTGTTTGTCTTTTATCATCAAGAAGACGAATTAGACAGCAGCATTATCAAAGATTCCGGCTTGGACGACATCAGTGAAGATGCCGTTGCTCTCTATCGCAACCTGCGGTCAAAAGTAAATCCTTACGCTGAGGAATTACAGTATGATGACATTGAATTGTTGCAGTCTTTGGCTTGCCTTAAAAAGGAAGCGGACAAATTCTATTTGACGTATGCAGGGTTATTGATATTTGGCAAACGAGCATCACACAGACGTTTGCTTCCCATGGTTCGGGTAGATTATATCCGAGTGCCGGGCAATACATGGATTGAAGACCCCGACAACCGATTCACTACCGTAGATATGCGAGGCTCGATGCTCGAAATGGTGCAAAGGGCTTTTAGTCTTGTGTCCGATGATTTACCCAAAGGCTTTGTATTGCCCGAAGGTGAATTGCAAGCGGGTAGTAATGGGCTTCCGGCTCGTGTTTTGCGTGAAGCCTTGGTCAATAGCATGATTCCCCCGCTCGCGCAGACGTCCCGTCTGAGTGTTGCGTAGCAAAAAGAGATTTGCCCTTTCGGGCAACACACGGACAAAATGTCCGCGCGAGCGAGTGTCGCTTTAACCATTAAAGCATATTCAGACATTATACAGAAAGAAGAATTAAAAGATGAAATGATAGTAAATTCAGTAACATCAATATATAAGAGTCCTATTACACAAAAGATTAAGTTGAGCAAAGAGGAAAATGCAATTTTGGATACTGCAAAAGATTTAATTGCAACCGCAATAGATATATATAAAAAGAAATAATTTCAATAATACTACTTATTAGGATTGGATAATAATTCAGCCCTTTTGTGTATATATTTCCTTTTTCCAAATAAAACGGAAACCATAGCGGAAACAAAAAGACCTAGCTATCTGATAGTTAGGTCATATATGTCGGGATACCAGGATTCGAACCTGGGACCCCCTGCTCCCAAAGCATAATTTTTCACTTTCTTCTGTTTTCAATACTTTTCATCTGTTATATAATATATTGATATACAATGAATATATGAATTTTTAACATTAGTTTATAGTTGTTTATTTTCAAATATTTCGTATACTTGTGTGCAAATTGTGTGTACGTAAAAATTTGCACACAGAATACTTGAAAGGCTTATGGATGCTTATGTTTTAAATGGAATTAGTATCTCATTATTTCTTGATAATCGCCGAGAAATCAAGGCAGGGAACTATCCTGTAAAGATTCGAATAACATACAAACGAGATCGGAAATATTATTCGACTGGAAAGAGTTTGTGTGTACAAGATTGGGAGAAAATTGAAAAAACGAAGAGTTCTGAGTTACTGAATATAAAAAAAGACCTGCAAATTTCATTTGAAAAAGTTAGGGATGCGGTTCAAACTTTAGAGAGCGAAGGACGTTTTTCTTTCGATGCTTTAAACATGTATTTAGGAAAATGTACAGGTGATACACTAAATATGGCATTTAAAGCAAAAATAGATACATTGATAGAGTCTGGCTCAATAGGTAATTCAGATGTATATACTTCTGCATTTAGATATTTAGAAAAATATGCAGGAAGCAAAGTGACTTTTGATTCTGTAACAATCGATTGGTTGAAGCGATACGAAAAAGCAATGGTTGAAGATGGTAAAAGTTACACTACTATTTCAATCTATATCAGATGTATTAGAGCATTATTCAATGATGCTAAAACAATTGGAATAATTAAAGAAGCTCAATATCCTTTTGGTCGAGGAAAATACGAAGTCCCTTCAGGTAAAGGAAGAAAGCTAGCACTAAGTTTGCAGCAGATAAAACAGATTATAAATTTCACAGATGGTTTTGAGGCGACAGAGCGTTATCGGGATTTATGGTTTTTTTCTTATTTGTGTAATGGTATCAATGTAAATGATATGTTAAAGCTTAAATATTCTAATATAGATGGCGATGAAATTCATTTTTATCGTGCTAAGACAATTCATACATCTAAAGAGAAAAAAGAGATAGAGGCTTTGTTAACAGCAGAAATGAAACAAATAATAGAGAAGTGGGGAAATCCGGATAAAAGTCCTAATAATTACATATTCCCTTTTCTCACAGGAGATGAAACACCTTTACAGCAGAAAAGAACAATTCAGGATGTGACTCACCGCATCAATAAGCGGTTGAAGAAAATAGGCGAGGCTATTGGTATATCGGGATTAAGTACTTATAATGCCAGACATTCTTTTGCCAGTGTATTGAAAAGGAGTGGGGCGAATATTGCGTATATATCTGAAAGCTTAGGGCATAGCGATTTAAAGACCACAGAAACTTATCTTGCTTCATTTGAAAAAGAAGAAAGAATTAAAAATGCTGCATTTCTTACTAATTTTGGAGAGGATTAATAAAGTTTGTCACAAAAATCTCATACTTTTGTGACATAATAAAAATAAAAGATGCAATCAATTCATCAACAGGTATTAGATATAATCCAAAATTTCAAACGAGGAAGAATTTTCTTCCCCGAAGAGTTTGATCATTTAGGAAGTAATGATTCTGTTCGAAAAGCTCTTTCTCGCATATGCAAAGAGGGGACTATTATTCGGATATCAAGAGGAGTCTATTTATATCCTATTATTGACAAGGAATTAGGCATATTATATCCATCTGTAGATGATGTAGCTCAGGCTATTTCGAAAAGGGATAAGTCAAGAATAATTCCGACAGGATTATTTGCATTAAATAGTTTAGGGCTTTCAACGCAAGTGCCGATGAATGTTATTTACCTGACAGATGGGATTCCTCGTAAAATAAAGGTTGCAAAACAAACTATTACATTTAAACAAACTGCACCTGTAAATTTTTCCTTTAAAGGAAGAATAACTCCGCTTGTCGTTTCTGCATTAAAAGAAATAGGGAAAGATAAAGTAAGACATGAAGAGTTGGAGCAGATTAGAAAAATGTTGGAACTAGAATCAAGAGAAGTTGTAATATCGGATGCCTACATTGCCCCCCGTTGGATTACAGATGTTATTTTATCACTCATAAACACCTCAGATAATGAATCGCTGGCTTAATGTCGAAGAAGAAAGAAGAGTAAATATAATTAAGGATATAGAAAGTAAAACATATTTATCCTCTGCTTCCATTGAAAAAGATTGGTGGGTAACTATGGTATTGAAAGCCTTGTTCTCAACTCCATTTGCAAGTAGCCTATCATTTAAGGGTGGCACGTCATTGAGTAAATGTTGGAACCTAATACAAAGATTCTCAGAAGATGTAGACATTGCAGTTGATAGAGAATACTTAGGCTTTGGTGGAGAATTATCAAAAACTCAAATTAGTGATAAGCTTAGACGAGCATCATGTACTTTCACTAGAGATATATTGACTACAGAATTATCCACACAGTTAGTTAACTTGGGTATAGATAAATCTTTATTTTCAATTACTGTTAACATAACAACTGTAACCACAACAGATCCTGAAATTATAGAAATCCACTACAAGTCGGTATTTTCTGAGGCTGACTATATTCAGAATAAAGTATTAGTTGAAGTTAGTGGCAGATCAATGAATGAGCCAAAAGAGAAAATAGAAATAAATTCGATTATATCACAAACCTATCCCCAAGCTAGTTTTGCAGAGGAAAACTTTGAAATAGAAGCAGTATCTCCTAAGCGTACATTTTTGGAAAAGGCATGTTTGTTGCATGAAGAATTTCAAAAGATATCTGATGACATTCGTGTAGATAGAATGTCTCGGCATATTTACGATTTAGGAAAATTGATGGATACAGAGATAGCGAAAGAGGCTTTAGATGATACAGAATTGTATAAGGCTGTAATAGAGCATCGCAAGAAGTTTATTGGATTGAAAGACTTTGATTATAAAACTTTACTACCACAAGCGATTTCTTTTGTTCCTCCAAGCGAGGTGTTATCGAAGTGGAGAGATGACTATAGTAAAATGCAATCATCTATGATTTATGGAGATTCATTATCTTTTGATAAGCTAATTGAGAAAATAAAAGAATTGAACAATAGTTTTAGGAAAGTTAGTTTGGATTAAAACTTACGATTATGGATACTATCAAAGAGACCCTTTATTACATAGAACAATACAATAGTCTGATTAAATATCAGATAAAATCCAATAAAGAAACCTGTGCCGGTAAAAGAAAAATACACCTATCCCTTGAAAGTGCCTTGCCGGATTTCAATCAACTTAAATCCGAAGTTCAACATAATCTATCAAGAAGAGAAGCATCCCCCGAAGACTTTACCTGTTCAATCAACCGTCTGCTATTCCTGAGCGAAGCCAACAGTGACTTGCTAGTCGAATATAACCCCATTATCAGACAACTATACAACGAATACCCAATAACCAAACAACTCGAAGAACTATCTTTCAACACCTATCAGTTCATAAGAGATGAAGTCTTCAAAGATCGGGATGAATTTGAAAGACCTATTGTCTATAAAGGCTTTGAAGATGTTATGACAAACTTGCCGGAGTACTATTTCAAAGACAATAATTATATTCTTTGGAGGCTCTATCACTTTATACCAGTAGTAACCACTCCCTATACAAAACAATTACTCAGAGATTTTAATAACCGTAAACGGATTGTTTCAGAAAATGAAACAGGCAAACTTACTCAGCAATATAAGGCTGAATATATAAGTAAAGCCATAGAACTATCCACTGACTTTTGTGACCGTAACTTCGTTTCCGATTATCTGCTTGGAAAACCAAGCATCGACAAAAGACACATAACAGGGTATATCTTATCCGATATGCTCGAAAAACTAAATCTATCCGACTATGCCCGGTATATTGAGTTTAACTACTCCAAATATTCATCTACATACGATTGGAAGTTTGAAAAGAATTCAATAAACGATTATACCGATCTAACGGCTTTACCTCAATTTGAACACTTGATTCTATTATTAAGCAGTATATTCTTTGTTCGGGAATTAGATAAAGAAGAAAGATCAATTGTTGAAACAGAAGCTGAAATAAGTTCTGAACCTGATACAGAAGAAACAGAAAGAGCAGAAACTATTGTCAAAGAGGAGATAGCTGAGCCTGCCACAATTGATAAACCCACAGAAAATAAAGAGACTGAAAATAATCAATTGGCTGACGGCAGAGTGGAAGTAGAATCGAGTGGCATAATATACAAAGAAAAATTACGTCCGGATTGTATAACGAAACTATCCATCCTGATACAAGTACACGAAGAATTTAATAATACCCTTTGGGAAGACATATCCGTCTTAGAATTTCTGAATGTTTTTACAACCACTATACAAAAAGTAGAAGTATTTGAGATCAAAGACAAGACCCAGTTCTATTATCTGCTCAAACGAATTTGGAAAAACAGAACCGATGTATCGACCTATAGGTATGAAAAAGAATGGCTGATTCCCTTTCTTAATGTTTATGGCTTATCACATTCCTCTTATTCCAATCAATTTATAGAAAAAGACGGAGTATATAATCACCGCAGATTTATAAAAGCAGTAGCCGACATCTTCCCCGAATAAGAAAATCAATAAACGATAATTCATACTGATTCACAGAGCCGAAAGATACCTTTCGGCTCTTTTTTTACATGTATGTATTTGATAGATAGAAATATATAACATGAATAAAATAATGTGAGAATACCTCTCCCAGTTGGATAATTCATAAAACTCTTCATATAAAGCCGATTTAACTTTGCTTGCAGACTCGGACGAGTAAAACAAGGACGCTTGCAAGTATCAATTATTAAAATCGGACTATATGAAAGAATTTATTTTAACAACTCCCGAACAATTAGAAGAGATTGTTCACAAAGCAGTAAAGAATGCCTTCCCATCAGAGCCGGAAACAAAGCCACAAAAAATTCCCGATAACTGCTGTGTAGAACAAGCTTTGGCTTTTCTTTCCGAAAATGGCTATAAGCTTAGCAAATCGAGGCTTTATAAGATGACAGCCAATAAGCAACTCCCATTCCGTTATTTCGGGCGTAGGATTGTATTCTCACGTACCGAACTACTCAAATGGATAGATGGGCAGACAACCCCTTCCTCAAATTCGGATCAGACACTCTTGGCTATAGCTGAAAGTGCCAGAAAGAAATCTACTAATAAAACATCAAAACAACTAAATAAACAATACGATGAGTCAAAATTCAAAAAATAAAAAAGTAGAGGATTTCAATGTAGATGATTATATCAATCCTCAAAATGGATTAAGTAATTCTACTGCACCCATTGAACAGCCTCTGGACAGTGAGACAACTGTAAACACTCAGGCTACAGATAATACAGTGTCAGAAAAAAACAGTTTGCCACTTCAGTCAACAAAGAAGGCTGTATCCTCTAAACAACGTAAAGCCGGATTATCGGACTATCAACAAACCTTTCTTTCAGTTCCTAAGATTACCGATCGTAAAACCGTATTTATCAGCAATGGACTTCGGGAGAAGATAGTCGGTATAGTCCGTAAACTCGGTACAGAAAAATCAAGCGTTTCAGGCTTTGTAGAGAATCTGGTAACTCAACACTTAGAAGAATACAAGGAAGATGTCGAAAGTTGGAAAAAGTTGTAAGCAAACCAAGTAAAGTAAGCGTACCGCTTGGGATGTAAGCCACCCTTTGCCATGTTAGCGTAGCGAGGTTATGTTTTCATTACATGAAAACCCTCGCTTTGGCTGACCGCCAAAGGAAAAATTGCTCCCGTTGGTCGACAATTTTATGGAGAAGAAGAGTCCGGATAATAAGAAAGGAGGACGTCCCCCAAAGACTTCCGTAAGCCGGAAAAGCAAAACCGTAGGAGTCTGTTTTTCCGAGCCTGAACTCTATGCGATTAAGCACAGGGCGAAGAAGGCAAAACTGCCTCTAAGTATCTATTGTCACGATGCTGTATTAAATGCTAAGATTGTTGAAGCACTCAAAAAAGAAGACGTAGACTTACTCAAAAGCCTGTCGAATATGGGTAATAATTTGAACCAATTAGTTAAAACAGCACGTTTTACAAGCCTTGAACAACTCGAAAATGAATCAAAATCGGTCTTAGATGATATTCAAAACATCATTGCTGGGCACTTATTCCCATCTGATTTTCAGCTGTTTATAATTTAGTTCTTTGGCGTTTTTGTAATCGTGTTCAGTAAGTATCTCATTTACAGATGCTTTATCTAGTAGGGATATTCCAAGAACCTGTAAGATTTCGTAGATC
>NZ_BAAHWU010000034.1:0-32607 GCF_054601275.1 Dysgonomonas reticulitermitis
GTTCCCCTAATCCATTTCCTTCGCATAGTGTAGCAAGCAGAACATCTATTTCCTCTAAGCTCATTTTTCGGATAGAAGCCAGGTAAGCCCACTGGTCAGGATAACTATTGAAGTTTTCATCAATAAATTCGCTATTCTCATTTTGGCGGGCACCTCCTTGTAAAGGTAAAGCAATCAGATTTCCAAAGCCTCCTTTAGGCATAAAATCCTGATTGGGAAACATCCGGTCATACGAAGAAAAACGTATTTCAGACCTGATTGACATCGATTTTGTCAAAAGGACATTTCCAAGTCTTCGCGCAGATATTGCCGGAACAGGCTCTTCAAAAAATATCCATGCGTGAGCTCCATTTCCGGAACGGGAACGTTCAATGGTAACCGGAATATTATAGGTGTTACATACAGAGCGAAATACCTTTATGTCCTCTTCCCATTTTGCTTCATCAAAATCAACTGCAAGAAATAGGCAGTTGTCATCCGGTAAAAGTGGATAGATACCAACAATTCCGGCACCATGTTCATCTTTATTCCGTAAATGGTTATTGATAACTTCTTTTGTCAAAGGCAATAAATTCCGATTGGGACAATCTTTACATTTAACACGAGTTCTGTCGCAAAGACCTTTTATCCATTCGTTTTTACATGCAGGGATGTAATAACTGCTTCCATGCTTCTTACTATAACATCGCTTGGCATATACATCTGTCCGCCCTTGAAATAATGATTGAAACAATTCTATCTTTTCTTTGGGAGAACTGTATTTGTTTATTGAGGATGCAGGAATATTTCCTATGATATTTTGCTCTAAGGTGTCCGATGCCCGAACAGAACCTTTGGCTATCGGGTTTTTCTGAGGCAGACCCAACATTTTCCGTAATCTCTCATTCTCGGTAAGTAATTCAAGATTCTGTGCTTCCAGTTCGGCTATTCGTTTTAACGAGTCAGATTCGGACATGTGGTTACAACATTCTACCTATAGTTAACATTCGATTTCCATCATCTTGCCCTAAGTTGCACCCAACTTTTGATTTATTTTTTATTGGGTGCAATATTTCTTGAGTATTAATTATCATATATAACAATATTCAAAATAATTCAATTAATTTGAGATGAACTAACCAGATAAGTAAGTTAATACTGGATTAATTTTCAATTGGCGGAACTTTCTTCTTTTAAAATATCAGTCAATTTACTTACTAATGCGAATCAGTAGTTGAAACTATTCGCTGATTTATTTAGTTAAAAGATTAATTAACAATAAAATAAGCGCACCGGATATTTGCTCAATCTCTTGAAAATCATTAAATTAAAGAAATATTACCACACATTTCTTTAACAATGATTCCCAAGAAGAAAGAGCATAAACTGATAAGAATTTATATGTATATCTGTGATTTATACGATTCAGAGCTAAAATATTACTGTCAACGGTACAGTAACAACAATGCTCCATCTTTTACTGATCAGGAAATAATGACAATTTACCTGTTCGCAGGATGTTGTCAGAAGTATTTCATGGTCAAAGATATACATTCTTTTACAAAAGAGTATCTATCTTCCTGGTTTCCTTCATTGCCATCGTATCAAACATTTAACTTAAGGTTAAACCGCCTGAATGAATGTTTTAAGGTATTATCCCAGAGATTGATAAGTTCATTCACGCCAAAAGATTGTGATTTTGATGTATCGCTGGTTGATTCTATGCCTGTAATCACTTGTGCAGGACGAAACAGAATAGCAAAGGTTGCTAAAGAAATCACCACTAAAGGATATTGTTCAACAAAGAATCAATATTACTATGGTTTAAAGCTTCATGCTCTGGCATTCAGACGAAAAGGGACAATCCCTTTTCCGGAATCCATAACCTGCACTCCTGCTGAAGATAACGACCTGGCTGTATTTAAACAGAACTGGGGAGATACGATAGCTAACCGAATGATTTTTGGAGATAAAATATATTCTGATTTTGAATACTTTAATGATAATAAAAAGCAAACGCAGAATATTCAAATGCTTACTCCTGTTAAAGCAGTCAAAGGACAGTCTGAACAAGAAAAACAATGGAACAAAGCATATAATGACTTATTTTCTACTGCTGTTTCTAAAGTCAGACAACCCATAGAATCATTCTTCAATTGGTTGAATGAACGTACAAAAATTCAAAGAGCGCAGAAAGTCAGGTCAACATCCGGACTTTTAGTACATACGATGGGTAAAATTGCCATCGCTTTTATTTATCTAATTTTTTAAATACTGATTCGCATGAATAGTTAAATGCAAAGAAACAAGATTTTACGGTTAACATAAATAAAATACACTGAAAACGATAAAGTTTGCTCACTTTATGGATAATTGATGTAAATTTGCATTTATACTTTATGGAAGGAACATTTAACATACACAGAGGTAATATAAACGACAACGAGAAAGAGTTTGAAAATGCTCTCAGACCGTTGACATTCCGTAGTTTCAGTGGACAAAGTAAGGTTGTAGAGAACCTACAGGTTTTTGTCACAGCGGCAAAAATGCGAGGCGAATCGCTCGATCATACTTTATTGCATGGCCCTCCCGGACTGGGGAAAACTACATTGTCGAATATAATAGCCAACGAACTTGGTGTCGGTTTTAAGATTACATCGGGACCGGTACTGGATAAGCCCGGTGATCTTGCCGGATTATTGACTTCGCTCGAAGCAAATGATGTCCTTTTTATAGATGAGATACACCGGCTTTCCCCTGTTGTAGAGGAATACCTGTACAGTGCGATGGAAGATTACAGGATCGATATTATGATAGATAAAGGCCCTAGCGCCCGTTCTGTGCAGATAGAACTGAATCCGTTTACTCTTATTGGGGCAACTACACGCAGCGGATTGCTGACAAGCCCTTTGCGTGCACGTTTCGGTATCAATATGCACTTGGAATATTATGACATCGATACCCTTATGCGTATTATTCTCCGCTCAGCAGATATACTCGATATACATACCTCGGAAGATGCAGCTATGGAAATCGCATCGCGTAGCCGTGGCACTCCGCGTATTGCCAATGCCCTGTTGCGCCGGGTGCGCGATTTCGCACAGGTGAAAGGTTCGGGTAAGATAGACAAGGCTATTGCGACTTATTCCCTTGAAGCGCTCAATATAGATAAGTACGGTCTCGACGAAATAGACAACAAGATACTGTTAATCCTCATTGATAAATTTCAAGGCGGGCCTGTAGGTATATCTACCATTGCCACGGCATTAGGCGAGGATGGAGGAACAATAGAAGAAGTTTATGAGCCTTTCCTCATCAAAGAAGGCTTTATGAAACGTACACCGCGAGGCCGTGAAGTTACGGATTTAGCTTACAAGCATCTGGGGAGGAAAAGGCAAAGTGAACAAGGTTTTTTATTTTAGCAGATCAATTTGAATTTAGAATTATTCATAGCGAAACGGATTCACTTCAAAAGTGAGAAAGGGGAGAAACGGGTTTCTTCTCCTGCCATAAAAATAGCTGTTGCCGGAGTGGCGATAGGACTTGCGGCTATGATACTATCTTTATCTATAGTCGTTGGCTTTAAAACGGAGGTGCGTAATAAGGTTGTAGGATTCGGTTCGCATATACAGATAACCAACCTGAATAATACAACATCTTACGAAAGCCAACCTATATCGGTATCTCCCGAATTGATAAAGGAACTGACTGATGCACCGAATATAAAACATATACAGTTATACGGAACAAAGCCGGGAGTAATTAAAACAAAAGATGCTTTCCAGGGGATTATGCTCAAAGGAGTTGGAAAAGATTATGACTGGAGTTTCTTTAAACAGAATATGGTTGATGGCTCTATCATTAATCCTCAGGACACTTCCGTTACGAATCAGGTAATCATATCAAAAAATATAGCATCGAAATTACATCTTAAAACAGGGGATAGTTTTATCGCCTATTTTGTAGGTGAGCGCAATGTGGAAGAGCGCAGCGCCCGTAAATTCAATATAACGGGGATATATAGTACAAACTTTGAAGAATATGACAAGCTTTTTGTAGTGACCGACTTATCCCTGATACAGCGATTAAATAAATGGGAACCCGGGCAAGTAAGCGGAATAGAATTGTTGGTCAAAGATTATGATAAGTTAGAGGAAACTGCTCAAGACGTTTATTTCGATCTGATGACATATCGGGATAAGGATAATAATACACTGCTTGCCCGTTCGATAAAGGAGTTAAATCCCATGATATTCAGTTGGCTCGATTTATTGGATATGAATGTGTGGGTGATCATCGGGCTTATGTTTGTTATCTCTGTATTTACGATGATTTCGGGTTTGCTAATCATCATATTGGAACGAACCAATATGATAGGCATGCTCAAAACTCTGGGGTCAAGGAATTTCAGTATTCGAAAAACGTTCTTGTATGTGGCTTCATTTCTTATATTGAAAGGGATGTTTTGGGGAAACATTATAGCGCTTTCAATTTTATTGATACAAAAGTATTTCGGGGTGATAAAACTTAATCCGGATAATTACTATGTGTCCGAAATGCCTGTGGATATAAATATCCTGTATATTCTACTGATAAATACAGGTACACTTGTATTGTCTGTTGTGGCTATGATCGGTCCTTCCTATCTGATCGCTAAAATTTCTCCTGCAAAATCTATCCGGTTCGAGTAATAAGTAAATTAGCAGATTAGCAAATGAAGTTGAAAGTAGTAAGTAAAAAGTAGTAAGTAGTAAGTACTTAAAACTTAAAACTCATAACTCATAACTTGTATCTTGTATCTCGTTCACTGATTACTCGTGGTGATAAGGCTCATTATTGAGTATTGTCATTGCTCTGTATAGTTGTTCCACAAATATGAGACGTACCATTTGGTGCGAGAAAGTCATGCGCGACAGTGTTAGTTTTTCGTTCGCCTTATCGTACACCGCTTGCGAAAATCCATAAGGCCCGCCAATGATGAATACGAGACGTTTTGATACGCTGTGAGTTTTCTTTTCAATGTAGTTCGCAAACTGAATAGAAGTATATTCTTTCCCCTTTTCATCTAGCAGCACAATGTAATCTCCCGCTTGCAAATTTTTGATAATCAGTTCTCCTTCCTTATCTTTCTGTTGTTCCGCGGTCAGGCTTTTTACGTTTTTTATATCCGGTATAACCTGAATTTCGAAAGGAATATAATGTTCCAGTCGTTTCTGGTATTCATTCACGGCGTCGATAAAATATCCGGCGTCAGTTTTGCCTATAACAAGGAGAGTTATTTTCATATCTGATCTTTATGAATGCAAAAATACGATTTTCTGTTTATCTTTATATCAAAACTATAAAATGAACAAATTGGATAAAGAAAGTCTTAGACAGGGAGTATATGATATTGTCAGATATATTCCTCGTGGGCGGGCGACCAGTTACGGAGCTGTTGCCAAAGCTGCGGGTTATCCCAATTTGTCGAGAATGGTTGGAAAAATAATGGCAGGGTGTTCGGAAAAGAATATTCCTGCCCACAGAGTCGTTAACAGTCAAGGCGTTCTATCGGGTAAAGATGCTTTTGGATCTGCCGGAGAAATGCAAAAACTATTGGAAGCTGAAGGGGTTGTTGTGAAAAACGACCGGATAATAAATTGGAAAACCATATTCTGGAATCCGCTGAAAGAAATCAAAATGGAATAATTTATCTGTTTCCCAAATCCAGATACATCATCTGGAAGAATGATTTTGCTTTCTCCTCCAAATCCGGATTCCCATCTTGTCGAATCACACTCTTTTTATCGTTATCGTAGGTTATTGTTCCTGTCGGATCTATCATGCAGAATCCGTTTACATACGAATAAAACGCAAACTTATTTCCGTCCGGGTTTAATATATCCTTACTGAAAATAAACTCGTCATGCTTTACATTCATTTGTGATAACAAAGTCGCCGCCAGATCGTTCTGCGAAGCAAAATCCTTTATAACTTCCGGTTGCTTCACAGCCCCGCCTATCCAGATCATAGGAATACGGAATCGCTTGGGATCACTATTATTTATTCCTTTCGGGTAAGATTGCATGGCATGGTCGGCAACAAAGATTATCAACGTATTATCCCAGTATTTTGTGGTTTTCAATTGTTTTACAAAATTACCCAAACATTCATCTGTGTAATGAACAGCATTGAGGAAAGGTTCCTTGAATTCATTAACCGGAACATCAAACGGCTCATGGCTACTTAATGTCAATACCGTTTTGAAGAATGGTGTTTTTACCTCTTTTGTTGTCAGGTCTTTATAGAATCTTTCTATAAGGGGTTTATCCGGCACACCCCATTTAGTCATCCGTTCACTCAATGGAAACCCTTTATCTGTTACCAAATCCTTTATGCCGCAAGCCCCTACAAAATAAGAGCGCATATTGGCAAAGTCGGCGTCTCCTCCATAATAAAAAGAAAGATCGTAGCCCGTTTCTTTTAATGTACGAGGTATAGTGGGTAAATTCCCTGTCTTTTGAGGATATTTCATTATTGCAACGGTCGGATGTGCAGGGTAACCACTTAATACGGATACTACTCCTCTGTCTGTACGGAAGCTATTAGCATAAAAATTTTCAAAAAAGACACCTTCTTTCGCAAACCGGCTCATGTTTGGAGCGACAAGAGAATCTAATGCTACACTAGCCGAAAAGCTTTCTAGAACAAATAGAATAATGTTTGGTTTATCAGTATTTAGTAATCGTGGAATACTATCGCTATGCGGTTGATTTGTGATTTTGCTAAATATCCCGGCTGCCTCATCCTTATCATAAAACTGATACTGTGAAGCAAAATCGTCAGACTTGGTAAAGGAATACATCAAATTAAAATGCGGATTGATGGCAGCATGATTCAGAAACATATTATCACTGTAATATACTTGTCCTACATTCATTGTAGAAACTGTAATTCCTCCTCTGATTGGTAAGAATAGAGCGGCTGTGAGTAGAGCTAATACAATGCCTGTATTGCGAATAGATTTCGGCACTTTTAGTTTTAAAACCTGTTTGCGAATAATAAATATATAACCAATATATATAATTGCAGCAAAAACAATAGTAAAGAGAAGACCTAGTATTATCTCACCGGCAGAGCCACTGGCAAATGCTTCTCGCGGTTTTTTCAGGTAAAGAAAAACTGTTGAATCGAAGTGAAATCCCCAATAAGGATATATGATAATGTCTACGACTGTAATGATAGCGATAATGGAAAGGATGATAATAAAATAAACATTAAATGTCCGGGCAATGTATTGCGGTTTGATCCAGATTGAGAAGATCAGAATTAAAGCAGGAATCGCTGTGAAGTAACCACTCATAGATAAATCGAGAGGAAGCCCATGATACAGTATCTGATATACATCGGAAGCAGAAACGCCACCACCCAGAGACGAATGAATAAGGGTGAAAGCAACTTTCCCTATACAGAAGATCAGAACGAAATAAAAGAATATGGTAATAAATAAAAGTATACGCTGTTTCATTTGATATATGGCTATTCGTACGACAAAGATACGAGTTCTGAAAAAAAAGTCGCGGCTATTTATGAAATTTCAACACATATTGCCTCTATTATGTAAAAACAGATGTAGAACTCTTTAAATATTAATATCATGGCTAACATAGAAACAAGTGGTAATGACGCTAAAAAGGGAAAACCACAAAGAAAATTATTAAGGGTAGATTTCACTCCAATGGTAGATATGAACATGTTGCTGATCACTTTCTTTATGTTCTGTACTACGCTTAGTATTCCTCAAATTATGGATATTGCCATGCCGGATACACGAGGTGGAGAAAGCCTGATACCCGAATCAAAGTCTTTAACTGTAATTTTGGGCGAAAACGACAAGGTTTTTTATTACGAAGGAAAAGCAAATTATGAAGATTATACCTCATTGAAAGAAACAGATTATAAAGGCATGCGTGATATACTGCTTTCCAAGAATAATATAAACTTATCTAAAATAAAAGACCTGAGATTGAAACGGAGCAAAAAGCAAATCTCTGACGAGGAATTCAAGGCTGAAGTGACTAAAGTAAATAAGTTGGAAAGTGGAATTTATACTCTTATAAAACCGACCAAAGACTCTAACTTTAAGAATCTGGTAGATGCCTTGGACGAAATGCAAATATGCGGTGTTGGCAAGTATATGATCGTTGAGCCGAATGAAGGGGATGATTTTTTGATGGAGAACCTAAAAACCAAAGGTCAATTAACGGCAATGGCAGAACGTCCTGAATAAAACTACATTGTTCTTAATTTTGTATAAATAGCAGAAACTACAGGTTATATAACTTGTAGTTTTTGTTTATCTTTGACTGTGAGTTGATTTCTATGGATTACAGAATTATTATTTAAGGTTCTGAGGGGAAAAATAGGCTGAAAATAAGTCAATCATACAGTTTCAATTTAAATGAATTTAGCAGAAAACCTATATGACACAACTAGCTTTGCATCGGGAAAAATTGTATCTTTGTCCTGCTTTTTTATATATTGAAAATTATAAATATGAACATGAAAATATTTGAATTCAACCCTATCAGTGAGAATACATATGTGGCGTACGATGAGACCAACGAATGTGTTATCATCGATCCCGGATGCTTTTTCCCTGATGAAAAATCTTTACTTCTCGATTTTATTCTTGATAATGACTTAATCGTAAAACATCTGCTTAATACACACCTGCATTTCGATCATGTGTTTGGCAATCATTTCATACACGAACAATTCCATCTGGAAACCGAAGCGCACAAAGGCGATGAGTTCCTGCTGGAACAATTGCCGGGGCAAATGAAGATGTTCGGATTCAGTAGCGAAGGAGTACAAGTACCTAAAATAGGAAAGTACCTGAAAGAAAATGATGTAGTAACCTTTGGCAACCAAAGAATGGTTGTGCTGGAGATTCCCGGACATTCGCCCGGGAGTATTGTCTTTTATAATCAGGAAGCCGGATGTGTCTTTGTCGGAGATGTCCTGTTTCGCGGCAGTGTCGGACGTACCGATTTGGTGGGTGGTAATCATCGGCAATTGATTGATGGAATCAAGGAAAAGCTCCTTACCCTTCCTCCCGATACTGTTGTTTATTCGGGACATGGACCACTAACTACCATCAGGGAAGAAATGAGAAACAACTTTTACTTACAATAAACCGAAAAAATACATGAAAACTCAAAAATTTCAAGATCGCCATATAGGCATCAATCCGGAAGAAGAAAAACTGATGTTGTCTAAGGTAGGAGTAAAATCGCTGGATGAATTAATTGACCAGACGATACCTGCCAATATACGCTTGCAAGGTGGATTAAATTTACCGGAAGCGTTGAGCGAACATGAGTATGCGGAAGAAATGGCTTTAATGGCATCAAAGAACCGTATTTGTGCTTCATATATAGGGATGGGTTGGTACGATACAATATGTCCTGCTCCTATCTTTCGTAATGTTTTCGAAAACCCTGTGTGGTACACATCATATACCCCTTATCAAGCTGAAATATCGCAGGGGCGTCTTGAAGCTTTGATGAACTTCCAGACAATGGTAAGTGATCTTACCGGTCTTCCTCTTTCAAATTGCTCTCTATTGGATGAGGCTACTGCCGGAGCTGAGGCCGCCACCATGATGTTTGCCCTTCGTAGTCGCGAACAAGTGAAAGGTGAGGTAAATAAACTGTTTGTGGATAAAAATATTTTTCCGCAGACTCTTGCTGTTATCAATACCCGTATGGAGCCTCAGGGTATAAAAGTTGTAGTAGGGAATTATCAGGATGTAAATCTTGCCGATGGATTTTTCGGGGCAGTAATACAATATCCTAATTCTAATGGGAATATTCTGGATTATGCCGCTTTTACGGAAAAGGCTCATGCGGCGGATTGTAAGGTTGCCGTAGCCACCGACCTGATGGCTCTGACCTTGCTTGTTCCTCCGGGCGAATGGGGTGCGGACATTGCATTCGGAAGTAGCCAGCGTTTCGGTATCCCGATGTTTTATGGAGGTCCTTCCGCAGGATTCTTTGCTACAAAAGACGAATATAAGCGGAATGTGCCGGGACGTATTATCGGCGTGTCAAAAGATGCTTATGGCAAATCCGCATACCGTATGGCTTTGCAGACACGCGAACAGCATATTAAGCGCGAAAAAGCAACTTCGAATATCTGTACAGCTCAAGCTCTGTTAGCAACGATGTCCGGATTTTATGCTGTTTATCATGGGCCTGAAGGATTAAAAGATATTGCTACTCAAATACATTCAGCAACAGCTTTGATTGCTGATGAATTGAAAGAATTGGGATATACAGTGTTGAATGAGCAGTATTTCGATACTCTTAAAATAGGCTTGCCTAGTGGGGTGTCACAATATACAGTGCGTGAATATGCCGAAATGCGCGATATTAACCTCCGCTATTATGAAGCCGGAGAAGTGGGCGTAAGTATCGATGAAACGATTACCGAATACAAAGCCCATGAATTATTGGCTGTATTTTCTTTGGCGGCAGGACGTCAGGAGGTATTCATGATCGATGATCTTCCTGAGAAGATAACGATAAAAGATACTTTCTTGCGCAAGAGCGAATATCTGACGCATGAAGTATTCAATAAATACCATACCGAAACCGAGTTGATGCGCTACATTAAGCGCCTCGACAGAAAAGATATTTCGTTGGCTCACTCTATGATTTCGCTTGGTTCGTGTACAATGAAGCTGAACGCGGCCTCAGAACTACTCCCTTTATCATTGGGCGGATTTCAGAATATTCATCCGTTTGCTCCAAAATCACAAACTCAGGGATATACCGAGTTGATAGAAGAGCTTGGCGAATATCTGAAGGAAATTACCGGTTTTGCAGGAGTCAGCTTCCAGCCCAATTCGGGTGCGGCAGGAGAATATGCGGGGCTTATGACGATACGTAAGTATCAGGAAAATACAGGTCAGGGGCATCGCAATATTATACTTATTCCGTCATCAGCTCATGGAACAAATCCCGCATCGGCTATTCAGGCGGGTTATCAAACAGTGACAGTCGATTGCGATAGCCATGGCAACGTGGTAGTCGAGGATCTTCAAGCTAAAGCAGATCAGCACAAAGATAATCTGGCTGCTTTGATGATAACCTACCCTTCTACGCATGGTATATTTGAAAAAGAAATCAGAGAAATCTGTAAGATTGTACACGAAAAAGGTGGACAGGTGTATATGGATGGAGCCAACATGAATGCGCAGGTAGGCTTGACCAATCCGGGCTTTATCGGGGCGGACGTTTGTCACTTGAATCTGCATAAAACATTTGCGATTCCTCACGGAGGTGGAGGTCCGGGAGAAGGTCCTATATGCGTGGCAGAACATTTAATTCCATTCTTGCCACATCATCCTGAAGTAGATGGAAGTTCTGTTAATACTGTATCTTCTGCGCCTTATGGAAGTGCCGGTATTTTACCTATTACCTACGGTTATATCCGTATGATGGGTGGGGCGGGACTAACTCACGCCACGAAGATTGCTATCCTGAATGCTAACTATTTAGCTGAATGTTTTAAAGATACATACGGAGTTGTCTATACCGGAACAACAGGCAGGGTAGGACATGAGTTGATCTTGGAGTGCCGTAAAGTAAAAGAAACTTCAGGAATAACCGAATCGGATATTGCAAAACGCCTGATGGACTACGGATACCATGCGCCTACATTGTCTTTCCCTGTTCATGGTACGCTTATGATAGAGCCGACAGAAAGCGAAAGTCTGACAGAATTGAACCATTTTGTGGATACAATGAATCAGATATGGGCAGAAATCAAGGAGGTGGAAAACGGAACATATACGAAAGAAGATAATGTACTCGTAAATGCGCCGCATCCTGAATACGAAATTTGTGCCGATGAATGGAAACATGCTTATTCTCGTTCGAAGGCCGCCTATCCGCTTGATTTTGTCAAAGAAAATAAATTCTGGATCAATGTGGCCCGTCTGGATAATGCCTATGGAGACAGGAATCTTATTACTTGTCTTTGCGACATGGGATAAATGAATGTGTTTAATATAAACTTTAGTTGCGTTAATTTGTTTATTAATTTTAAAAGTAGAAAATATGAATATGAAAGTTTTTATAATTACATTTGTCGCGATGCTTGGTTTAGTAATGACTATTCAAGCACAAAAGCCAAAAAGTGATAAAGAAACAGTCGTTTTCGATGTGTCCATGACATGTGAAAACTGCCAGAAAAGAATTGAAAAGAACATCGCTTTCGAAAAAGGTGTTACCGATATGAAAGTTGATCTTGCTAATAAAACTGTACAGATAGAATATAAACCAAGCCAAACAACAGTAGAGAAGCTTCAGGCTGCAATCGTAAAGCTGGGTTATGAAGTAAAAATACACAATAAAGAACAAAAAAGAAACTAAGTATGAAAAAATTATTTATTCTTGTTGCTGCAATAGCTATGCTATATAGCTGTGGTGGCAATACTCAAAAAACACAGGAACAAACTACACCGGAAACAACTCAGATTGGAGATGGGCACAATGCCAGAAATTCATTGGACTATCAAGGTACGTATACAGGAAAAGTGCCTACGGCCAGTGGTGAAGGAATGCTGGTATCGCTTACGTTGGAAGATAGTACCTATGTGAAAAAAACAGAATATATCGGCAAAAAAGAGATATTCGAGGACAAAGGTAAATATACATGGAATGCAGAAGGAAATACCGTTATTCTCGATGGGATAAAGGGTGCGCCGAATCAGTATTTCGTGGGCGAAAATACCCTTATCCAACTGGATATGGAGGGTAAAAAGATAACAGGAGAATTAGCTGATCAGTATATTCTCACAAAATAAAAATTTACTGAATAATTTGATAGCCCTTTACTTATTCTCAGGTAAAGGGCTTCTTTTTTTATATTTATGTCATAATGACTAAAAAATATCAAGATGTTGTTTCATATTGATGTGAAATACTTATCTTTGTAGATAAAATGATTTTGAAACAACGTAAATATAAAAAATGAGCTACCTAATCAAGCCAAATCAATACCACGCCTTACTCGATCTTCAACAGACGGAGATGGGCATCAAGCAGATAAAAGATTTTTTTCAACAGAACTTATCATCGGAACTTCGCCTAAGAAGAGTGACAGCGCCGTTGTTTGTCCTCAAAGGAATGGGTATTAATGATGATTTGAATGGGATAGAGCGAGCTGTGAGTTTCCCTATAAAAGATATGGGGGATGAACGAGCCGAAATAGTACATTCTTTGGCCAAGTGGAAAAGGTTGACTTTAGCGGATTATCAAATAAATGAGGGTTACGGTATATATACCGATATGAATGCGATCAGGGCTGACGAGGAGTTGGGTAATTTACATTCTCTGTATGTAGACCAATGGGATTGGGAGATGGTGATGTCGCTGAAAGATCGGAATATAGAATTTCTTAAAAAGGTAGTAGAGCGTATATATGCGGCTTTAGTTCGTACCGAATATCTTGTGTATGAGCTGTTCCCGTCAATTATACCTATATTACCAAAAGAAATTGCATTTATACATTCGGAGGAATTATTGCAGAGATATCCGGATCTTACCGTTAAGGAAAGAGAAAATAAAATCGCTAAAGAATATGGCGCGGTATTCCTGATAGGTATCGGGGGAGCATTGAGTAATGGTGAGCCACACGATGGTCGGGCTCCTGATTATGATGATTGGATTACACGTTCCGAGAATGGCTATAAAGGATTAAATGGCGATCTTATTGTTTGGAATCCTGTCCTTCAACAAGGAATGGAATTATCATCTATGGGTATCAGGGTGGACAAGGATGTCTTGCAGGAGCAGTTAAGAATATCAGGGCAAGAGTCCCGAAAAGAACTGTATTTTCATAAACGATTACTAAACGGAGAACTTCCTCAGTCTATAGGAGGAGGTATAGGGCAGTCCCGGTTATGTATGTTTTATCTCCGTAAAGGTCACATTGGAGAGATTCAGGCCGGTATCTGGCCATGTGAAATGCGCAAGGAAGCTGAATTGCTCGGCATGCCTCTTATCTAATAGAGGTTTACAGGCGAAAGTCCATATAGTACACACGGGTCGCGGATACGCAACCCGTGTTTTTTAATGGTTAAAAAACGTTATTCTATAGATAGGAAGAGGGAATAAGTCTGGTATCCGATTATTTAGAGCCTGTTTAAATTTTACCAAAACATTTTATTATAGCTCTTTTTTCGTTCATTTTCAGTCTCTTTTTATCTGATTTTTCCCTTTCTTCAGCTTGAATAGCCCGCTATTCGCGCTTCAGAAAAGAAAAAATCATTCTAAAAATAGTTCTGAAAATCGGAACGAATAAAATTTAAACAGGTTCTTAAAATTAATGATTTTCCTATCTTTATACTTTAAGGATTATTTAGAACTTTGTATTGAGGAAAAAATCATAAAAATTCATGGAAAGTAAAGTAACTATTAATTGCACTAACACCGGAACTTATAAAGATATTCCTGTTGGAACAAATCTCATTCAAATACTTAAAGAGTTCGACGTAAAGTCCAAACACAAGATTGTGACGGCGAAAGTTAATAACAAAACCGAACCACTGACTTATCAGGTATATAATAATAAAACCGTAAACTTTATAAGTATTTCTGAACCTTCCGGTATGCGGGCCTATGTCCGTTCATTGTGTTTCTTGTTTAGCCGGGCAGTGGCGGAGGTTTGTCCGAATGCCCAGCTATTGATAGAGCATCCTATATCATTGGGTTATTTTTGCCGGATAAACAATGTTTCGACGGTTGATCAGGACATGGTAGATGCAATCAAGGCGAAGATGCAAAAGTATATTGATGCCGATATTCCGTTTCAATGTGTGGAAGAAGAAACGGTCCGGGTCGTGGAGATGTTCAGAGAAAGAGGGTTTGAAGATAAAGCGATTTTATTGGAAACATCGGGAGAACTGTATTCTAAATATTATAAAATGAATGGAGCTGTCGATTATTTTTATGGCTGCCTGACTCCTTCCACGGGATATGTAGATTTGTTTGATCTCGAATTATACAATGATGGCCTGTTATTGCGCATCCCTAACCGTGAAAATCCGGTAGAATTGGAGCCTGTCATTCCTCAGAAAAAAATGTACAACATTTATAAGGAACATTTAAAGTTTCTGAATATCATAGGCTTGGATAATGTGGGTGATATGAACAAGGCGAATCAGAAAGGAGAAATGCCGAGAATAATCAAAATATCGGAGGCATATCAGGAAAAAGCGATCGCTAATATTGCGACAGAGATAGTTTCTCATACGGGAAATGGCATAAAAGTAGTTTTAATATCGGGTCCGTCGTCGTCCGGAAAAACTACATTCAGAATGAGGCTCGAGGTGCAACTGTTGGTCAATCTGATTAAGCCGGTGGGATTGTCGCTGGATGACTATTTTGTAAATAGGGAAAATACTCCTTTGGATGAAAATGGAGGATATGACTTTGAATCATTATATGCTCTCGATATACCTAAGTTTAACGAAGACTTGGAGATGTTACTGAGAGGGGAAGAAGTTGAATTACCGACTTTCAATTTTACAACAGGTCAAAGAGATTATAAAGGACACAAGCTTCAGCTGGAAGAAAACTCTATTCTGGTCATAGAAGGAATACACGGATTGAATCCTGAATTGACACGTAGTATACCGGATAACCTTAAATATAAAATATATGTATCGGCGCTTACGACTATTTCATTAGATGACCACAACTGGATACCGACAACAGACAATCGGTTGCTACGCCGCCTGGTACGCGACTATCGCTATCGTAATTACTCTGCAATAGATACGATTTCCCGTTGGCCTAGTGTGAGGAAGGGAGAGGATAAGTGGATATTTCCATATCAGGAAAATGCGGATGTGATGTTCAATTCGGCGATGATGTATGAATTGGCCGCTTTAAGAAAATATGCAGAGCCTATATTGTCTCAAGTACCGAATAATGTGCCCGAATATGCTGAGGCATACCGATTGTTGAAATTCTTGAAGTATTTCAATTATATAAATGACAGGGAGTTACCTCCTACATCTTTATTAAGGGAATTCTTAGGAGGAAGTAGTTTTAAATATTAATATTAATCAGTAGTTTTGAAAGGAGTTAAGTAGTAGTATGCTCTTCTACTGAACTCCTTTCAAAACTACTGATAAAACTATTCGGTCATACGCTTAATAATGCTATACGCTTCTATAATACCCATCTCTCCGGCTTTACGCATATCCTCAAGACCACGATCCTTGTCTCTTACCTGGAAACGGGCTAGCCCCCGGTTATAATAAGCTTCCGCGAATTGAGGGTCACGCCTTAACGCCTCGTTGTAGTCTAATATAGCAGCCCTGTAATCTCCCTGTTTATAGCGTATTTCAGCTCTGTTGTAATAAGCATAGACAAATTCCGGGTTGAGTTCTATTACTTTATTATAGTTCTTTTCTATAAGTTCATATTCCATTTTTCCGGGATTTATCGATGGAGCTACATCTTTTAACGGAGTTTCCTTTTTTATTCCGGTGGAGTTTAAAGCTAATATATCCGGCTGTTCTGTCCTCTTTTCATATTCAGGCATATTTTCCCTTAAATTTACCTGCTTTGTATATACGACAGCTAAGTTGAAGTATGCCAGCGTATATTTGGGATCTATAGTAGTCGTCTTATTGAAGTCTTCTATTGCGCTTGCAAAATCCTGGACAAGTAAATAATCCATTGCACGTGCAAAATAATAATCTGCATTGTTAGGTGAATCCGCGATTCGTTTCGACAAATCTTCAATGGAGTTAAAGTGCTCTTGTATTTGCAATTCATTTAAGGAAGCTTCACTGTTGGTAATCCTCAATTTTCGATGAAGAACCGATTTTTTGTTTAAGGCATCCACCAATTGGCTGAAATATACAAAGCGTCTGATTTCGCTTGGCTTTTCGTAATATGTTACAATAAACCTTGGTTCTAACTCCAGATTGACCTGTTTGTTTTGTATCCGGCCTCTGGCTTTACTTTCGTATTTACTTTTTTCTTCCTCTTTTTTATCGGCTACAACAAGTAAGCTGAATTTATCTATGTCTTTATCTGATTTTTCTCTTGTTTTTGTAACTTCTTCCTCGGTAATGCCTTTTGCTGCTAACTCTTTGTTCTTCCTGCTTTCCTCGTTGCGGGCATAATTAAAATCCCGTTCGGCTCCTTTTAAGTCATTTTGTCTGCGCTTAATTTCTGCACGGGCATAAAATCCATGGTAAAATTCAGTATATTCCGCTAAAACGACATTCAAATCTTCTAATGCGCCGTTGTAGTCTCCAATATTATTTTTTATCAAAGACCGGTTGAAATATGCGATATAGTTATTCGGTTCATATTTAATAACTACGTCGAAATCGGCGATAGCACGGTTGTCATCTCCTACCTGGGACCTTAGTAACCCTCTGTTAAATCGGGCAATGATACTATTTGGGTCAAGGTCGATAACTTTATCATAATCGGCCATTGCACCTCTGAGGTCATTTTTCGAATATCTTATTAATCCCCTGTTTATATAGTTGCCTGATTGTAACGGATCTAATTTTATAGATTCATTCAAGTCTGCTAAGGCATTATCATAATCTTTTTTGTAATAGTGTAAAAGTCCTCTCATCGAATAAGATTGAGGGTAATATTTATCCAGCTTAATGGCTTGGTCATAGTTTTCGAAGGCTTTAATTGTATCGCCTTTTTCCTGATACATAGCTCCTCTGGTCAAAAAGCCCTGGGTAAATGCCGGGTATATTTTCAATAGAGTATTTAAGTATTGCTCTGCTTCGTCGTAGTTTTTCTTCTGAATATTTACGACTCCCATGTTGATGAGTGTAAACTTATCGTTTGGAGAAACTTCCAGTGTTTTTTTATAATCTTCTAATGCCCCTTCATAATTATTCTGGTTTTGACGGGCATCAGCTCTAAGTTGGTAAGCTTTAGACATGAACGGGTTCCGTTCAAGAGCTAAAGTACAATCATCTTCGGTTCCTTTGTAATCATCAAGATAATATTTTGCTACAGCCCTAAAGAAATAAGGTTCGGCAAGATAAGGCTTTGCTTGTATCGCCTGATTAAAATATTGGATAGCCAGCACGTAATCCTCATAATAGAGCGCATTGCGCCCTATAAGGATAACCCTGTCTGTATTTATCTGAGCAGAGGAAAACTGGCTGCTTAGAAGAAGGAGCACAGCAAAAATAATTTTCTTCACAATAGACAGATTATATGTTTTTAGTCAGGCAAATATATAAATAATACATTAACAAAAAAGAAGAGAGGCTGTTTAGACCTCTCTTTTTAATATATTTTTTAGTTTTCGAAATAATCATCGTGGTAGTAGGAATTTTTCTTGAGATAATAGGTCTTGTCCCCATAATAACGGGATGTTCCATAATATCCTTCTCTGCCTTTAACATCATTGAATACAAGTGCGATATTTTCGACTCCATCATATTTTAGTTGGTTGATCACACTCTTGAAGAATGACTTGTTTGTTTTCGCACGGCGAACCACAAACAGAGTCGTATCAGCGATTGACGAAAGGATATATGCATCAGACACTAATCCTACCGGGCTACAGTCGATAATTACATAATCGTAAGTTTCTTTCAAATGTTCCAATACCTGTTTTGTCTTAGCCGTTTTTATCAATTCACTCGGATTAGGAGGTAAAGTTCCCGCAGGAATAATATCGAATCCATAGTCAGGGTGTGAAATGATTATATCTTCAAGTTCTACCTGGCCTATCAGGTAGTTGGAAATTCCTTTTTGCGTCTCTATCTGCAATGTCTTTCCTACCGATGGACGTCTTAGGTCGAGGTCGACTATAATTACTTTTTTGCCCATCAGTTGGTATACCGATGCTATATTAGTTGCGATGAAGGTTTTTCCATCAGCCGGCTCGGTGGATGATACCAATACAGTTATCTTATTTTCACGCTGAGCCATATATTCAATCCTGACTCGCATGTTCCGGAAAGATTCGGCGAAACTGGATTTTGGATAGTTTTTAACGAGCACAACACCGTTATTTAATTTTTTCGATATATTCTCGATAGTTCCGATAACAGGAAGTCCTGATATTTTTTCGCAATCTTCTTTTGTCATGATCGCGAAATTGATGATCTCTTCTTTGAATATAACAAAAATAAGAGGGATAATCAAACTAATCAAAAAGAAGTACATATAATTTTTGTTGATCTCTCCTCCGTTCATGGCGCCTCCTATTGTCCGAGGCCATTCCCATACGTAGTTGTCGGGCATGTTCGATGCCTTCTGTATCTTTGCTTCATATTGCCTCTGTGTTAAGAACTGATGATACATCTGATTAACGTCATATTCACGCTGAAATTTAACCAGGTCCCGTTCTTGAGGAGGAAGATTTTCCAGCTTATCATACGTTGTCTGATATTTTTTTATTAAAATATTTTTTTGATCTTGCAGAGCCATCTGGCTACCTTGAATTTCTTTCAGTATTTTCATTCTAAGCTCATTCAGCTCATTTATAGTAGAGGTGTATAATGGGCTTTTCGGCCCTAGATTTTTAGCCTTTACTATAATTCCATTATATTGATTAATGTAAGCGCTTAGCCTGGCGGCTGCAACACCTTCCAGGCCTAGAGTAGCGGGATCGATCAATTCTGTATTCCCCTTTATGTTAGGGATCACTTTATCTGCAACAATAAGCATTGCTTTCTCTTGAATAGCTAAAATATCTTTTTCTTCGTCGGCTTTGTCGAGTTCCTTTCTAAACTCAGAGGATGAAATTTCATAGACACCTGTTTCTTTTTGAAACTTCTCTAATTTTAATCTGGATATATTCAAAGAGTCGTTTATAAGATTTATCTGAACTTCAAGAAAGTCAATCGTTAAATCTGCCTGTTCGTTTTTCAACGTTAGGTTATAGTCCTGAAATTCTTTCAGAAGAGCGGTCATGAAATCTATATCTTTTGCGGGGTCGGTACCAGACATTGAAAGTATAAGGACAGATGAAGCTTCTGATTTGAGAGCTGAGCCAACTCTGCCGTTGTACATGCCAAGTAGTTGGTCGTTTGTTAGAAACCTTACACTAAATGGGAGGAAATCGGGTTTGAAACTGTTTGTTTTTCTTAGTTTAATTTTAAACAGCTTGTTGTTAATTTCCTGATCGAAAAAAGCATTGAAAGAGACTTCTTCATCACTTTCCGGATTTTCTTTATAGGAGATGCGACATTGGTTTTCATCAACATACGTAATATTGTATACGTAGTTGTATGCTTCAGGTTTCAAGTCGGTTTGCAGGCTGTCTATTACTACCTCTATTGGTTTATCTGTATATTGGCTTATTGTTTTAAATCTGGTTTGGATAAAATAATCAACATGTATCTTTTTGGGGAGTTTCTCCACTGTCCGTTGTACCAATCCATATGATTGCAATAAGATTTGTTGGTTCTCGGTATTGCGCAAAATACTTCCGAGCGGTACCGATCCGGATAATACACTGGATGTACCTCTGCTTTCCAGTATTATCATAGATTGTATGCCATATACAGGTACCCACGACTTATTCTTAATATAAGCATAAGCCATGAAAATAATAACAGAGATAACGAAAAGGTACCAATATTTTAATATTCTGTAAAACCATAATACAAAGTCAAATGAAATATTTGTTTTTGATTTTACCTCTTCGAAATACGGGTCTGAGTCTATTGCTTTTTTATTTATGTCCATAATAGATTTATAAGCTGTTGTAATTGTACATTACGGTATAAACCAAGAATGTCAAAGGAATCATCATCGCACTGGTAAAAGCTCCTAAAGATTCTATATTGAAAAACGAATTTTTGCTAGTCGGTATATAAATCTGGTCGTTTGGCTTAATATAGTAAAATTCCGACTGGACGAGGTCTTGAGATCTTAAATCGAACGTTTTATGTATGGTTCTTCCGGAGGCATCTCTTCTCAAAATACTTATTCTGGATATATCCATCGAGCTGGTGGTTTGCTGAGCAACAGCCAACGCCTGATAAATAGTCATATTTTCTTTATAAACAGATGGGTAGTTTCGCTTGTTTGAGGCCAGGATATAAAAATTGTTGCTGGCCAGGGTAACTTTAACCTGAGCATCCGTCACTGATTCCTGCATCATTTTCTGTATAACCTTTTCTGCTTCCTGAACAGTAAGCCCTGCTATTTTCACTCTCCCGAAAAATGGGAGGATAACAGTGCTGTCGCTATAGATTATATAGGTTTTGGCTGCCGATTGGTTGGAAGTAAGAACTGTGTTAAATGTTTCCACCAGATCTTTATCGCTGGAGGATATATTGCAGGATATTTTATCGTCGATAGTAAGCCTATATTCTTCAAATGGCTTGATCGGATAATTCAAAGAGATGTTTTGCATATAATTCATCTCCTCGCTGGATATACAAGAGGAAAATATACCGATAGCAAAAATACAGAATAAGAAATAATTGAATACAGGTTTCATATTAAAATACTCTAAGTGTAAATATTATAACCCCGGCCAACGATGTTACCAAACCAAAAGCTCCGGCGAATGATGTAGTCGACCCTAAGAATTTTCTTTTCAGTTGAGGGACATAGATAACGTCGTTTGGTTGAATATAGTAGAACTCGGTATCTATTATATCTTTACTTCTGAGATCAAACGTTTTTGTCTTTGATCCGGATTCGGTTTGCCTTATGATAGTTACTTTAGACCGGTCGGCGTATGGGCCTAGTGAGCGGCCTATTGTAAGAGCCTCAAGTATGGTCAGTGAGGTTTTAGGCATTAATATGCGGTCGGCATCTGCTTCTCCGAGTATGCTGAAAAATCTATTGTATAAAGATACCTCTGCCGCAGTACCATCCGAGAAGGCATCTAATTTGGCAGAAATGGTTTTACGTACTTCCAATAAAGTTTGTCCTTGCACATATATGCTTCCTATATAAGGGAATGTAATGGTGCCGTCTGCATAAACCGAGATAGGGCTGACTCCGCCGGCATCGTCCAATCCACGCGCCTGTTGATATACATCGCCGGATGTGCGGTCACTTATGTTTTGTCCCGAGAATCGAGGCATATAGCTGGAGAAAAGCTCAGCGGTTTCTTTATCTAATGTATAGACTACAATTAGCAACTGGTCTCCCGGGATTATCTTGTATTCTTCAGGATGCATTATTACTTCAGGATATTTCAATTTTATATCTTGCAGATAATCCAGTTCTTTGCTAGTTATACAAGAGCTAAAACCGGATGTAATACATATAAGTATCAAGAATATCTTTATTACACTTTTCATATTATCGGATTTCTCAGTTTTTTGGATTATACGGGTTTCACTTTATAGTGGCAATTAACCTTTCCTTTTATCAGGTTATTTAGTTTGCTTTTTATCATTTGTTTTCTGATCCCCGATATGCGGTCGATGAAGAGCTTTGCTTCAATATGATCGTATTCATGCTGAATGCAGCGGGCAAAAAAATCGCCATATACTTCATCATGGGGAACAAAATTTTCATCGAAATACTGTATGCGGATCTTTTCTTCCCGTTCTACTGTTTCATTTATTCCCGGCAAACTAAGGCATCCTTCTTCCAATTTGACTAACTCACCGGTAGATTCGACTATTTTAGGATTTATAAAAACTTTCTTGAACCCGGAATATTGAGGGTTATCTTCAGCTAAAGGCTCCAAATCTATGATGAAAAGCCTGATCTCAAGTCCTACTTGTGGGGCAGCTAAACCTACTCCATCGGCATTGTACATCGTTTCAAACATGTTTGCTGTAAGTTCTTTAAGATTGGGGTAATCCGGTGTGATTTCTTTAGCCACCTTTCTAAGAACAGGTTGTCCGTACAAATATATTGGTAATATCATATTTTGTTACTTGTTTTGTAATCGCAAACTCTCCATGTAATCCTGCAAAATGATTGTTGCACTTACTTCATCTACAAGAGCTTTGTTTTGTCTGTCTGATTTTTTTAACCCTGCGTCAATTATTGTTTTGTGTGCTAAGGCTGAGGTAAATCTTTCATCATAATATTCTATCCGGATATTCGGATATGTTGCTTGTAACTTTTTCACAAATGGACGAATATGCTTCATGTTTTCAGAATATTCGTTATTCATTTGTTTGGGCAAGCCCACAATGATGCGTTCCACATCTTCTTTAGCCAAATATGATTTAAGAAATTCTAACAAGGTATGGGTAGGTACAGTTGTCAGTCCGTTCGCGATGATTCTAAGGGTGTCTGAAACCGCTATACCTGTCCTTTTCGTACCATAATCCAGCGCTAAAAATCTTCCCATATTATTGGGTAAAGGTAGATAAAAAAAATTATTTATCTATAGGAATTTCAGCAAATCATATAAAGTTAGGGTTTAAGAATATTTTCTGTTGTTCTCCAATATATTGTAATTAAGATAATGACTATAATTTCGTTTATCTTTCAAAAAAAGGAAAATTTGAAATACTTAGGCAAAAATTGGTAGTGGTAAAGAAAAAGATATACATTTGCATTATTAATTAATACAAAATATGTTGAACTACGAATTAATACTTTGTAACTTTTCATTCCTTTTTTCTGCTGAAAATTTGGAAGTTAATTATATTTTATTAGAGAGAGAGAGAGAGAGAGAGAGAGAGAGCTAATATAATCTTATTCTTTTTACTTGCAATAGTATATAAGATATTTCTTCCTATAAGTACCCGTACTAGGTATATATGCCTACATCAAAATAGACTCTTCCATAGAAACAATATTGAGTTAACAGAATATTTTCGAAATGAAAATATTCTGTGGTTAATTGTCTGGAATTATAGTTTCCGGACTCTTTCTTTTTTAGGAATGGGTAAACTATATATAAAACTAATTCCGAAGCTATATGAGAATTAATACTTTACTCTTATTTGTTTTGTTTTGTTTTCTAAACCCAAGAATGGTAACGGTAGTTGAAGCTAAAGAATGGCGGATACCTTTTATAACCAATAATTTACTATATAATGTTGGCGATATAGCTTTTTATGAGGAAAGTATCTTTGATCATCAATATGCTGGCCTTCAGAATGATATACCAAAAAGTGATAAGAAAATCTCTGAAAGAAATGAAGAGTTTGAAAAATCCAAGGTTTCAATTGGAATAAAAAGCGGATTCAATTTAACAGATAAAAAAGGCGATAAAAATTGGGACTCCAAATTTGGTTTCCGATTAGGAATGCATGCAGATTATGTTATCAGCGATTTTTTATTCCTACGAACAGGGGCAACTTATAGTCAAAAAGGTGCAGAGTATAAAAATGATTTTAAAAAGTTAGATTATAATATACAATATCTAACCATCCCTGTAGGTATAGGCGTATTTATTCCATTCTCAGAGAAATTGAATTTGTCTTTGATTTTTTCCGGTTATACTGATATCGGACTGTTTGTTGATTCTAAAGTGAAAGAAAATCAACAGGAAATATTCTTTTCTTCTTCATGGAATGCTTCCAACTTAAAGCAAACAGATATAGGCGTCTCTGTTGATGCTGAATTGTCTTATAATCAAATCCTTTTTAATGTTGGTTATGAGAGAGGCTTAAAAAATATATCCCTAAAACAAAATAATAATCTATTCAGAAAATGGAATAGCGATTGCCTTTATCTGACTGTTGGCTATAAATTTTTGATTAAATAAAATACATCAATGAAAAAATATTTTTTTACAATCATATCCTGGATTCTATTATCCATATTGTTTATTTCCTGTGATGATTCAGTAAAAGATGACATACCTTCATTAAAATTAAGTGTAAATGATACGTTGATACAGCAAGGAAAAGGTTTTAAGATTGATATTCGCTTCTCTAATGCTGTTTCAGCTGTTAATGACTATGTTTGGACTACCTCTAATAATAGCATTGTTACTATAAACGATAACGGATCAATAACAGCAGTAAGTCCGGGACTAGCTATTATTAAGGTAATGTCTAAAGATAACTTCTATATTGATTCATGTATTGTCAATGTTGGTGTCGGAGATGAAAGGTATATCGTTTATCCTAAAAATATCGACGGTATTTCTCAATTGATATGTAAAGATTTAGAATCAAAAGATGAAAAACAAATTACGTATTCGGAAACGAATGTATCCATTATCTCATATTATGATAATAGCACAGTGGTATATAAGATTGGGAATGCTCTATTCAGCCAAAAAATGGGAGTGTATATTGAATATGCCAATATTATTGAGTCATGGGGTGATTCATTAACCGCTGGCGCCGGTGGTAATGGAACAACATATCCCAATGCTCTTGCTTCTATGTTAAATAATTTGTGGTCTGTAAACAATAATGGTATAGGAGGTCAGATTTCCACTTCTATTGCGATGAGACAAGGAGGTGTACCATTTTATGTTACATTGGAGAATAATACCATTCCGGCCAGTGGTACATTTAAAATTACAGGGAGGAATGGTAATCCGATAACAGATCAAGGCTCGCAGTCACTTAGCGGATATATTGAGGGAGTGAAAGGGACTCTTCAGAGATTAACGGATAATAGCTACATATTTACCAGGGGTGATTCTGGAGAAGAAAAAACAGTAAGCAGTTTAGTACAATTTATTCCTGATAATGATATTAAGAGGGATAGAATAACAATAATTTGGTATGGGCGTAATAATATTTTACAAAAGGATATTGTGTTAAGTGATATACAGTCCTCGATAAACTATCTAAGGACGGATAGGTATATAGTAATGTCTATAACCAATGCTAGATATGAACCATCCAGTACTATTGCGCATACTCAAATAGTAAATCTAAATAGAGAATTAGAAAACAGTTATAAAGAAAAATATCTAGATATTAGAAAGATACTTGTAAATAGTTACGATCCCAATAACGATGAAGAAGCCGAAGACTTTAAGGTTGATTTAATTCCTGAATCTCTCATGGCTACTGATGGCCTTCATTTTAATGCAAAAGGATACACAATTATAGCTGAATCTGTTCTGCAAAAATTGAAAGAATTAGGATATATTTAGTTCGTTAATTCATTGTTTGTAATTCTCATCCCCTGAGATGTTCAAAATTTCTCCGTTTTAATTCAAAATCTCGTCCAAGATATTTTTCCCTGACAATTTCATTATCGGCCAGGTCTTCGGCTGATCCTTGAAATAGAACTTTCCCTTCAAAAAGCAAGTATGCCCGGTCGGTAATACTCAATGTTTCATCAACATTATGGTCGGTAATAAGTATCCCTATATTCTTATATTTGAGTTTTGCGACAATTTCCTGTATGTCCTGCACCGCAATAGGGTCTACCCCGGCAAATGGCTCGTCGAGCATGATAAACTTAGGGTCTATAGCCAGGCAGCGTGCTATTTCGGAGCGCCGCCGCTCTCCACCTGAGAGCCTGTCACCAAGGTTTTTTCTTACTTTATGCAACCCGAACTCGTCGATGAGGCTTTCCAGTTTTTCTTTCTGGTATGCTTGGGATGTATTGGTCATTTCCAACACCGAACGGATATTGTCTTCCACAGTCATTTTGCGAAAAATGGAAGCTTCTTGTGCAAGGTATCCTATTCCGTTCTGCGCACGTTTATATACAGGATATTTGGTGATTTCCTGATCGTTTAGGAATATTTTGCCTTCGTTTGGCATTACCAATCCTACGGTCATGTAGAAAGTTGTAGTTTTACCTGCTCCGTTAGGTCCAAGCAGACCTACAATCTCCCCTTGCTTCACGTTGATTGAAACATGATTTACTACCGTTCTGGATTTATATCTCTTTACCAGGTCTTCGGTGCGAAGCACCATTCTTTCTTCTGTCTGTATTTGCTCCATTTATGGGGAATACTTATTCTAATATGGTAACCCAGCCGTGAGTATCCGGTTCATCTCCAAGCTGGATCGCTCTGAGCTTGTTATACAATTTCGTGCTGACAGGGCCGGCATTGCCGTCTTTAGATATTACATACGACTTATTTTCGTCAATGTCGTCCACTCTCAGTATAGGGCTGATAACAGCAGCCGTTCCTACTTGGCCTGCTTCTTCAAAAGTAGCTAATTCTTCTTCCGGTATAGGACGGCGTTCCACTTTCAGTCCCATATCTTCAGCCAATTGCATTAAACTCTTGTTTGTGATAGAAGGCAGTATGGACGATGAAAGCGGTGTAATATATGTATTATTCCTAATACCGAAAAAGTTGGCAGGGCCACATTCGTCAAGATATTTCTTTTCTTTTGCATCCAGATACAATACTGCCGAGTATCCCATTTCGTGGGCTTTATTTCCTGCCGCCAGGCTCGCTGCATAATTGCCTCCTACTTTGATTGTCCCTGTACCCAATGGCGCTGCCCGGTCATATCCGCGGAGGATAGCCACAGGCGTTGGTTTGAATCCTTCTTTGAAGTAAGGTCCTACCGGAGTGACAAAAACGAGGAATAAATATTCGCTTGCAGGTTTAACTCCTACTTGGGCGCTTGTGCCTATCAGTAGAGGGCGTATGTATAGCGATGCTCCACTTCCATATGGCGGAACAAAGCGTTCGTTTAATTTTACAGCTTTTATTACTGTCTCTTCAAAAACTTCTACCGGCAATTCCGCCAGCATAATACCATGACATGAAGAGATCATACGTAGTGCGTTTTCCCGCATTCTGAAAATACGAATCTTTCCGTCTTTACCCCTGAAAGCCTTTAATCCTTCAAAAGCTTCTTGTCCGTAATGGAGGCAAGTTGCTGCCATATGAATATCAATATTCTCGGATGTAGTTTCTGTAGGAGCGCTCCATTTCCCATCCTTGTAATAACTTCTTACATTATAATCTGTCTTCATATATCCGAAAGACAAATTTGACCAGTCTATTGCATTCATGTTATATAAGTTTTATCAGTCAATTATTGCTGAAATTCTTTTCTTCTACAAAAGTAGAATTTTCATTGACATATAAACGATATTTTTACTATTCTTTTTATTCTTCCATACCTTAAATAGCATAGCAAACAACATTTGCTAGAGAGCATGACGGACATATAAAGTAAAGTACAAAATAATTTGAGAAGTTATCAGTAAAGGATACTTATTTTTATAAATATTGAATGCCTTGATTGTGAGTATCTTCCATCTGCCGAGTTCAGGCTATACAGGAGATAATTATAGCCCAAAGCCGGAACGAAGCTGATTTTACCAATATTGAAGAGCTTGTATCCGGCAGAAGCTTCTGCTATGAATTTGCCTTTCAAGTCGTTTTCGTTCATCGCCAGCGGATAACCTATGGCACCGTTTAAAACCAGCTTAGGGTTCTTCGTTAGAGGGTGAAAACGCATATCCAACCATATCGGAGCCATGTTTATTCCCGGAAGCGTATAACTATTCAATCCTATGCTTACACCTATTGACAACTGGGACGTTACATAATATCCTATGACGGCTTTTATCGTGTTTGCCGACATTTTATTATCACTATAAGATACGTTATACAAGTCACCCTTGTCGACAAGGCTTGCGCCAAGTTCTATTTCGAGTCCACCCCAAAGTTTTTCATTTGTTTGAGCGAAAAGCGAGTAAGAAAATGTGAAAATAAAAGATATAGCCGATATTATTAATATTCTTTTCATCGCTGTATTTTTTGCAGGTTTATTTATAGAGTCTCACCCCTTTCCATACACCACCGTAATAAGCGGCTCCGAAGCAATCTATTTCTTTAATTTTAAACTCGGTGGGAACAAATCCACTTACTGCGCCATTGAGAAAGTTAAAACCAAAAGACTGGTCAAACCTTACAGATTTCGTTTCACTTTTTCCGGCATATTCTTTCACTCCGATGATGTAGGATTTATCTTTATCAAAAGTCATGGTTGTATTTCCCCATACAATATATGCAATTCTCGGATCTTTTGGCTGAAATGGTATATTTTTCATATATGCAAAATAATAGGTTAATAAAGCAATCACTAAAAGAAAAATAATCTTCTATACGAATATAAATAATAAAATTCCTATATCAATAGAGTTTATATCGAATAATTATATAAAGCGTTCTTTTACATATCTTTGCAAAAAAAACAGCAAAGAGCGATACGACAAAGTAAAGAAAAATGCGCCCCAAATGTTGAGTATGACAGGTTTTACGGTTCCCCAATTTGAAGCCTTGTTGCCAATGTTCAAGTATGAATGGGAAGAGTATTATTCCCATTTCACGCTCGAAGGCAAGGTCAGACAACGCATTTCATACGGTTGCAAAAGCGGCAAGCTGCCCCTGATTGGCGATAAATTATTGTTCATTTTATCGTATTTGAAAAATAATCCATTGCAGGAATATCACGGAGCAATGTTTGATATGACACAGCCCCAATGCAATGATTGGGTACATTTGTTAGCCGGTATTTTGAGCAAAACACTCAAAATACTTGGGGAATTGCCCGACCGGAACTCGCAGCGAATGCAATATGTATTGCAGGGCTGCCAAGATGTGTTGCTTGACGGTACGGAACGCCCAATACAGCGACCACAGGCAGAAGACAGGCAAAAATCCTGTTACAGCGGTAAAAAAAACTCACAATGTGAAGAATAACCTGCTGTGTAACGCACAAAAGCGGATTTTGTGGCTGTCTAAAACCTTTGATGGCAGTGTTCATGACAAAAAGATAGCCGATGAACAGCAAGTTCGGTTTCCTGCGGGCATAACATTATGGCAAGATACAGGTTTTATGGGACATAATCCCGAAAATGTAACTGTAAAAATGCCTACAAAAAAGCCTAAAGGCAAAGAATTGACTAAAGAACAGAAGGAGGAAAATCGAAAAATATCCTCATTTCGTATTCTTGTGGAACACGCCATTGGGGGCGTCAAACGATGTCGTATTGTCAAAGAACGCTTGCGATGTACTATATTTGGTTTTGATGATACGGTTATGCTTATCGCCTGTGGCTTGCATAACTTCCGTATATCATTGAAATATAACGCAATATAAATTTAATCTATATAATGTCTAATTTCTATTAAAGAAATATTAACATCCTAATATTTTACCACATACCACATAAAGATTCCCTTGACGCTTAAATATCATTATATATCAACTTGTTAGCATGGATGTTTAAAAAATATATCGTTAAGATAGTCTGATAATGAAAAAGTATTTTGATTATAAGATAATTGCCTAATCATTTAGCTTGCTTTCCATATCATGTTTCACAATGTCGTTAGAAAAACTTCTGTTACATATTAAATAGAGAAGTGTAATCTGCTTAAATACAATATAATGACTGGTTAATGATGCTTTATACCACCTCTACCCAAGAGGTGGTATTTGTGCAGAATATAGAAAAATAATGAAGATGCACGATTGATGAGTAAAATCTAGAAGATGTAAATCAATGTCCGAATAAGGAGCGGACGTAAAACAATAATTATGGCAATTAATTTACAAAAAGGACAAAAAATAGACATTGGTCTAACAAGAATGAGTGTTGGATTAGGATGGAATCCAAATGAAGGAACAGGGTATGATTTTGATTTGGATGCATCGGCATTCATGATTGATTCTGCCCGACAAATACCATCGGAACCTTATTTTGTTTTCTATGGAAATACAGATTCTCCCGATGGAGCATTGCATCACACCGGAGATGACCCAACGGGAGGCAACAGCGAAGAGGGCGACGATGAAACTATTGAGGTGGATTTGTCAAAAGTAGACAGTAGGATAAGTGAAATTTTATTTGTGGTAACAATCCATGAAGCAACTCAACGTAAGCAAAATTACGGACAAGTTCGCAACTCTTACATTCGTATTGTTGATGATTCAAATGGGCAGGAAGTTGCCAAATATGAATTAGGAGAAGACTTTTCAATTGAAACAGCTGTAGAATTTGGCAGACTTTACAAAAAGGATGGCAAATGGAAATTTGAAGCTTCCGGCATCGGCTATAAGGAAGATTTAGCATTTTTCCTCGCTAAATATTACAAGGGACAAATCATTAAATAACGAACACTATGGCTATAAACTTACAAAAAGGTCAAACAATCGACCTACGCAAAAATGATAAGGGAGAAGATATTTATGATCTCTCATCTGTAACAATCGGTTTAGGTTGGGATGTGCGTAAAAAAGAAAGCGGACTTCTCGGAAAACTTTTTGGCGGTGGAAAGGAAGAGGAATACGACTTAGATGCTATTGCTTTTCTGTTAGACAGTAATGGTAAAGTAGCGAATCTTGGAAGAACCATCCAAAGCAATGGACGACAAGTTGGGCTATATGAAGGTGATGTTATTTTCTTTAACTCTATGAAGCATCCATCGGGGCAAATTTGGTTAACAGGAGATAATAGAACCGGTGCCGGTGATGGTGACGACGAACAAATCATTGTAAAGCTGAATTCACTGGATGAAAAGTATCAGAAAATTCTTTTTGTAGTTTCCATTTATCAAGGGAAACAAAACAACCAACATTTTGGGATGGTTGAAAATGCTTTCATCAGAGCAGTTGATGCTAAGGGAAAGGAAATTACAAAATATAATTTATCGGGTGACTCTTCTATGAATGGAATGTGTTCGATGGTTTTTGCAGAAGCTTATCGTAAAGATGGCGGATGGAAATTCAGGGCTATTGGGGAACCAAACCAAACAGACAATTTTGTTGAGATTCTAAAGAAATACATTTACCAATAATACAAAATAACATGAGAAGACTACCTGTATATCTACTATTGGATACCTCCGGTTCTATGTCGGGAGAGCCTATTGAAGCGGTAAAAAATGGAGTGCAAGTCATGATTAGTTCTTTGCGACAAAATCCACAAGCACAGGAAACAGCTTTTTTAAGCGTAATTACTTTTGACAGTTCTGCAAAACAAATAATCCCTCTGACTGATTTGGGTTCATTCCAAATGGTGGACATTAAAGCCAGCGGGACAACGGCATTAGGAGAAGCATTAAAAGTTGTAAGCAACTGTATTGACAACGAAGTTGCAAAAACCACAGCCGAAACAAAAGGCGACTGGAAACCTTTAGTTTTTATAATGACAGACGGAAATCCTACCGATAATTGGCAAAGTGGATTATCTGAATTTAAGAAAAGAAAAATAGCTTTTACTGTAGCCTGTGCTGCCGGTAATGGTGCAGATACAAATATCCTAAAGCAAATTACCGACAATGTTGTTAGCTTAGACACCGCCGACAGCCAAAGTATTTCCAAGTTTTTCGCTTGGGTTACGGCTTCTATTGGTGTATCATCAACCAAAGTAGAGGATTCGGGAAAAGAAGTTGTGGGATTGAATGAATTACCACCACCTCCGTCAGAATTAAATATTGTAGTGTAATGCGAAGATTGCCAGTTTATTTTTTATTGGATACTTCGGGATCAATGAATGGCGAACCCATTCAGGCACTTAACAATGCTTTAAGCGGTATGATAAACTCATTGCGTTCAGATGCGCAGGCATCTGAAACGCTTTGGGTGAGTATTATCACTTTCGACAGACTTTGTTGCAACGGCAGTCAAACCGGTATTTTTCTTCACTATCGTAGCAAGTAAAATTAACTCACTTTGTAAGCATCGGGCATACCAATCCCGATGAATTTATTTAATGTCAAACATTTGAGTTT
>NZ_BAAHWU010000035.1:0-32524 GCF_054601275.1 Dysgonomonas reticulitermitis
AAACTCAAATGTTTGACATTAAATAAATTCATCGGGATTGGTATGCCCGATGCTTACAAAGTGAGTTAATTTTACTTGCTACGATAGTGAAGAAAAATACCGGTTTGACTGCCGTTGCAACAAAGTCCTTTTTAGTTAAAATGAAAAGCAGGAGTTAAAAAGTTATGAGTTTTAAGTTCTGAGCGCTCACTACTCACTACTCACTACTCACTACTAACTACTGTTTACTGGTAGAAGTTTGTTACTTTTTAGTTAAATTCTGGTTTGTCATGCTGACGACAGGAAGCATCTCCTGTTTCTCGGGGATCGGGATCCTTCCCTGCGGTCAGGATGACAAAGAGGGTAGCCGCGCGAGCAAGGGCTAACGGTTATCGGCTAAAAAATAAGTGTGGAGTTTGCATAGTACATGACAAAAAATATTTTATATACATTTAAAAGACTTATTATGTTGCCCTTACAGGGTGCGGTTCCCTAGTCTGTCATCTCCCCGGGATGTTACCCCGGGCTGGAATATATCAGGCCTTCAGCCTGTTTCTTTCCACGATGCCCTGAAGGGGCTACATAATATAGCCCAATGGCAACGCCTTGGGTGGGAAAACGAAATCCTCTGAAACCGCGCCCTGTAAGGGCAATATAAGATTTTGCAATATTTTTTGTCATGTACTATGGGAGTTTGTTACTTTTTAGTTAAAAAATTATGGGTTAAAAAGTTACGAGTTTTAAGTTTAAAGTTCCGAGCGCTGACTACTGACTACTGAAGAATTATGAATTAAACAATATATTAAATATTGATAACCAATTTGCCCGTAGGGCATCCATATCAATAGAAAAAACGTGCAATACAACAACAAATCCCCAGAGGGGATTCACGAATGGACAGGTGGATGCCCTACGGGCAACTTATGAGGGGATTAGGCTGTTTTCTATTGATATGCAAGCCCTACGGGCTATTAGAAGGTATGGCCTTGTTGACTGCTGACTGTAGAAGTTTGTTACTTTTTAGTTAAAAAGTTACAAGCTTCTGTCGCTTCGCGCCATTCTTCATTTTTAGTTTTTCATTCTTCACTTTTTTGATAGGTTGCCCTGACGCTAAAGTTTTTCGTTTCAGATCTAAATAATAATTGTACTTTTGTAGTCTTGATAAAAAAGAGAAAGAAATGGATACTACCAGACAACAAAAAATAAACCGCCTGATTCAGAAAGAGCTGAGTGAATTATTCAGGAAAGAAACGGCTCAGATGCGTGGCGTGCTTGTTACTGTAAGTACAGTAAGGGTGACACCTGATTTGGGATTGGCAAAGGTTTATCTCAGCATATTCCCGTCCGGACAGGGAAAAGAGATTCTTACTAACATCAAAAGCAGTGTGAAAACTTTGCGATACGAACTTGGACAAAAGGTTGGAAAACAATTGCGTGTGATTCCCGAATTGGCTTTCTATCTGGACGACTCGCTCGATTACCTCGAAAACATCGACCGGTTGTTGAACTCTGACGATAAAAAAGAAGACTAAGTTGAACCTTCCGTTGCACATAGCCGGGCGTTACCTTTTTGCCAAAAAGTCGCATAACGCTATCAATATAATATCGCTAATCTCGGTTTGCGGTATTACGGTCGCCACAGCGGCATTGGTATGTGCATTGTCCATATTCAACGGATTTACGGAATTTTCGGCCAGGACTTTCAGCGCTTTCGATCCCGAATTGCAAATAACGCCTGCAACAGGCAAGGTCTTTGAACCGGCACAGGAAATAGCGAAGATAAAAGCTATCCCTGAAGTATCATTTGTTTCGCAAAGCTTGGAAGAAAGTGCTTTGGCGAAATTTGGAGACAGGCAGGAAGCGATTGTAATGAAAGGCGTATCTCCCGAATTTGTAGACTTGGCGAACATCAACAATCTTATCATTGACGGTCGCTTCGTATTGAAAGAAGGAGATGTTGAAGAAGCGGTTGTCGGAGCCGGACTGGCTGCATTTTTGGGCGTTCGCGCAGGCTTTCTCGATCCGGTGGAACTGTATGTGCCTAAGCGCAATGTGAATATCAACCTGGCTAATCCGTCTAATGCATTTACTCCGTCCCAGATCCATATAAGCGGAGTGTTTGCCCTCAATCAACCGAAATATGATGAGCAAGTTCTTATTATGTCCATTGGCTTAGTGCGCGAATTGCTGGACTATGAAACAGAGGTTTCTTCGCTCGACATTAAAGTGAAAGAGGGTTATGATATAGACAAAGTTCAAGGCAAAATAAAGTCTGTATTGGGTGAGAACCTGATTATTAAAAACCGCATGCAGCAACAAGAAGAAATGTATCGCATGGTTAACATCGAAAAGTGGGTTACTTTTCTTATTCTTGGCATTATTCTGGTCATTGCTGTGTTCAATATCATCGGCTCTCTCACCATGTTGATTCTGGAAAAGAACGATGATATTCAGGTCTTGCGTAATATGGGCGCGAAAAACAAACTGATTACCAGAATATTTTTATTTGAAGGCTGGCTGATAACTTTTGTCGGGGCTGTAGTGGGGTTGGCAATAGGGCTTGTCGCCTGCTTACTGCAAGAACACTATGGATTATTGAAGCTCGGATCGTCTCCGGGAGAATTTGTTATCAATGCGTATCCTGTTGCAGTAGAAACACTGGATATAGTTATTATATTCTTTACAGTGAGCCTTATCGGATTCTTGGCTGTACTGTATCCCGTTAATACGCTTCGTAAGAAATTGCTACAAAATTAATTGCCAGAATTCCACATCTATCAGTTTTCCGAATTTCACACCCGATTCCCTGAAATTCCCTATCAGTTCGAAATTAAATCTTCGGTGTAGTTTTTGGCTTTGCTCGTTGGGTAATGATATAACCCCTATCAACGAATGGATATTAATTTTCCGGGCACGGTCTATCAACTCCTGATACAGAATGCTTCCTACTCCTCCGCCTATCAGGTTGCGATCGAGATAGACACTTGTTTCCAGGGTGATGTCGTAAGCTACACGCTCCCGCCAATTGTCGAGGTAGGCATAACCAACGACTTCTCCATCTTTTTCATAAACAAAATAAGGAAACCCTTTTTTGAGGACTTTTTCGATACGTTGCCGTATATCGCTTTCGGTTACGCGGTCGTACTCAAAAGTAATGATCGTTTCTTCGATATAGTAATTATATATTTCGGCTATGCGCGCAGCATCGGCCGGGGTAACATCTCTTATCATAAGTTATTGGGCCGCATAGGGTGGTATTTCATCTTTTTGTACAGGTTGCATTGGATCTGCCGAAACAATACTGTCTACTATGAATTTAGTGTAGCCGCGCCAAGGCAGAGTGCCATAATATTCTTTGTAGTGCAGTTTTACATTTTGTCCGCTAAGAGACATTAATTTATCATACAGTTCTTTACTTTCTATGGAGAATTGAAATTCATTGGACTGTAAGCCTTGTGCTCCCGGACGGAATCCCGACTGGATTAATTCACCTTCGTAAGTTTTAAATATGATTCCTTTATGCTTTACATTATTTAGTATTCCGGCCTTTACACCCGAGTCGCTGAATGGGACGTAATATCTGATATATCCAAATATGAGTAGCCCTGCAACAATGACCGCCACAATGATCAATAATATCTTTTTTGCCATGATCTAATTATTTAATTGTTAAAACAATACGAAAAAAGTTTTGTTCAGGATACAATAAGTAATCTAAAATATTTACTGTCGCATGTCATCCTGACCGTAGGGAAGGATCTCGACCCCAAAAAGAGACACGAGATGCTTCGTTCCTCAGCATGACAAATACGACAATAAATCTTATCATTTACTTATTAATGAACTGAAAACACTTTTACCTGCCAATGCCTGAGGCTACATTCCATTAATAAGAAACGAAGATAATTTAGATTCAGCAAAAAAACAATAAAATAAATTAATATCTTTATGACATAAAATGCCCGTAATAGTAATACAAAATCTATTTTATTATGAATAAAATTAAAATTTCATTTCTTGTCATCGTTGGTATGATAATCAGTACAAATGTTTCGGCTCAACTCCCTGTTTCTTTTGGAGTAAAAGCAGGTATGAATCTTTCTGAAATTCAGAAGTTAGATGATGATATTAAGGTCGGGTTCAATGTTGGATTAACAGCCGACTTGCAATTATCGGATAACTTTTTTCTGATGTCGGGACTCGAGTTGACCAATAAAGGAGCAAAAGGGAATAGCTATAACTTGGCTGATCTGCAAGGAGTAACTTTTAAAGATGTGAAACTAAATGCCCTGTATTTGCAATTGCCAATACATGCAGGGTATAAACTGGAAGTTGCGCCTACCGTCAAACTAGTATTTCGCGTTGGTCCATATTTAGCATATGGTATAGGCGGTAAAATAAAAGGAGAAGCGGGGAATAAAAGTCTGGATATAGATTTCTTTGGAGACGATACTAACCGTTTCGATTTTGGTGTTGGCGGAGCTGTAGGAGCCGAATTTGCAGATAAAATAACTGTTAGTTTGGGTGCAGACCAAGGTTTGACAAAAATATTCAAAGACGGAGACCAAAAGAACCGTTGTGCTAATATTAGTGTCGGCTACAAATTTTAAAGAATTAAATTATAATGTTAAGGGTGAACTTACCGGTTTGCCCTTAACATTTTTATCTTTCAATATGAGATAGATTTCTAAAAATCGACTTTAGCTTCACAAACTGACTGTTTTTTCAAATCATTATGACAAAAACCCGTATCTTTGTCAATCGCAAATAAAACAAATGAAATATGATAGTAAAAGACGCTCAGTTTGTTATTAGTAACACTGACTACAGAAAATGTCCTGAGGATGGCAAACCTGAATATGCTTTCATCGGGCGCTCCAATGTAGGGAAGTCTTCTCTTATAAATATGTTGACCAACCGCAAAGGGTTGGCGATGACTTCCTCAAAACCTGGAAAAACGCAATTGATCAATCATTTTGTTATCAATAATGAATGGTATCTGGTAGACCTGCCGGGGTATGGCTATGCCCAAAGGGGAAAAGAAGGGCGTGAACAGATTCGTAAAATTATCGACAGCTATATTCTTAAGCGTACACAGCTTACGTGCTTGTTCTTGTTGCTCGATTGTCGCCACGAACCTCAGAAAATAGATATGGAATTTCTCAACTGGCTGGGAGAAGAAAGTATACCTTTTGCAATCGTGTTTACCAAAACAGATAAAATAAGCAAGGGAAGATTAGCCGATAATATCGCTGCTTATACCTCCAAATTGCAGGAAACATGGGAAGAACTCCCTGCAATCTTTTATACCTCTTCGGAACACCGATTGGGCGGAGATGAAATACTGAATTATATAGAAAAAATAAATAAAACATTGTAGAGAAATTGAACCTGAAATATAAATCTAACCTAACCCGACAACTATGTTATTTGTACCATTGATCGATGTAGCCGATGTGAATAACCCCTCTGCTATTGTAGAGTGTATGCAGGATGTGATAGTAAACGAAGTAGCGTGTGTTAACTGGCCCGGCGAGTATCCGTCTGCTCCGAAAGTGACATTCAAAATAGCACATGACGGTTCACATCTTTTCTTACATTTTTTTGTTGAGGAAAATGAAATCTTAGCCAAAGCTGCCGAAGATAACGGGCCTGTGTGGACAGACTCATGCGTGGAATTCTTTCTGTCTTTTGCCGATTCACCTTTTTACTACAATGCTGAATTTTCTTGTATCGGTAAGGCGCTTCTCGGATATAGAAAAGACAAGAAAAACGCAGAGCATGCCGGTGTAGAGGTGATGAGCTCAATTAAGCGTTACTCCAGCCTCGGATCAGAACCGTTTGATAAAAAACAAGGAGACTTTAAGTGGGATATGTTGCTTGTAATACCTGTTTCGGCATACTGGCACTCCGGTCTTAAAACTTTTAGCGGAGTCAAGGCCCGGGCTAATTTCTATAAGTGCGGAGATAACCTGACTATACCTCATTTCTTGTCATGGAATCCTATCCGGACAGAAAAACCAAATTTCCATGTCCCTCAATATTTCGGAGAACTCAATTTTGAGTAAACCCTTAAAACACAGGTGATAGCTAACCCTCAATAATAGAGATCGATACCGATTGTTACTTTTATGTTAAAAAAATATTACAATTGCGTTTTTTTTCTATCTTTGTACCAAAGGAATGGCGCGAAACATAACTGTAGTTTTCTCCTGAATATGGACATATTTAATTTTTATGAAAAATAACTTATTTGATAGGTTTAAGCCTAAAGAAAATAAATTCTTCTTATTACTTTACCAGATGGCGGAAGTCATTGTTGTAGCATCTGATCTTATTATAGAGTGTGTTCAAGCCCCTGACCATAGTTCAGCTGTAGAGCTTTATAAGAAAATAAAGGAGCAGGAACATAAAGCCGACAGTATTCAGGATGAGATATTCGAAGAATTGAATTCAACATTTATTACTCCGTTCGACCGTGAAGACATCAACCACATGTCAGGCACAATGGATGATGTAATGGATTTGATAAACAGCTGTGCAAAACGCATTATGCTTTACAGTCCCAAAACAATGCCTGAAGCCGCTATTCGTTTAGCCATCCTGGTGAAAGAGTCTGCTAGTCATTTGATACAGGCGGTGAGAGAATTGGATACGCTGAAGAAAAGACCTGAAAAGATTAAAGAATATTGTTCGTTGCTGGGTGTAGTTGAGAAAAAAGCGGATGACGTTTACGAACACTTCCTGATAGATTTGTTTGAAAACGAGACCGATGCTATTGAAGTCATCAAGCTGAAAGATATATTGCATGAGTTGGAACGTGCTACTGATGCAGCTAAGGGTGTGGGTAAAATTATTAAAACGGTTATTATAAAGTATTCATAACAATAGGACATGACTCTGATAATAATTGTAATTTTTCTTGCTCTTATTTTTGATTTTATCAACGGATTTCATGATGCAGCTAACTCTATAGCTACAATTGTTTCCACAAAAGTATTAACACCTTTTCAAGCTGTTGTATGGGCTGCATTCTTTAATTTTGTGGCCTACTTCATAGCAGTTCACTTTTTAGGTGGATTTGGCGACAGTATCGCTAACACAGTAGCAAAAACCGTACATAGCGACTTTATTACGCCATTTGTCGTTATAGCAGGCCTCATTGCCGCAATAACATGGAACTTGACGACATGGTGGTTGGGGATTCCCTCATCGTCTTCCCATACGTTGATAGGTGGTTTTGCCGGCGCTGCGATCGCGCATGGCGGATTCGCTGCTATCCATTCTTCCGTGATAATAAAGATAGCGGCATTCATATTTCTGGCCCCTATCATCGGTATGATAATGGCTACGCTTCTGACATTGCTTATAATACATATATGTAAAAATGTAAAACCTCACAAAGCCGAAACATGGTTTCGCCATTTACAGCTGGTGTCTTCTGCCTTGTTCAGTATCGGGCACGGATTGAATGACTCACAAAAAATCATGGGCATCATCGGGGCTACATTGATTGCGAGTTATGGTATAGTGGAAATGCCGCATTGGATGGAAATGCAGTCGATGGCAGAAATACATGACTGGATTCCACTAGCTTGCTTTACAGCTATAGCATTGGGCACAATGTCCGGCGGCTGGCGTATTGTGAAAACAATGGGAACAAGAATAACAAAAGTCACACCGCTGGAAGGTGTTGTAGCCGAAACGGCAGGTGCGTTAACCCTATACCTTACCGAAATACTCAAGATACCGGTAAGTACTACCCATACTATCACCGGTGCAATCATGGGAGTAGGTGCGGTCAAACGCCTGTCGGCTGTTCGCTGGGGAGTAACCAAAGATCTGCTTATAGCATGGATATTGACCATTCCCGTCAGCGCATTGGTTGCAATGATATTCTATCGTATTTTGGGCTTGATCGTTAAGTAAGATAATATAGAAATAAAAATAAAACAGGCTGGATATCCTTTTATGGATATTTAGCCTGTTTCGTTTGTATGTATATGAAAATTCAGAAGTGTATTGGAAATTTTCTTCCGGTATTTATTGCTTTATTCATTGAAAAACAATATATTTGCACCGCTTTTTAGCAAAATATGTTTAACTTTTTTAACGGTACTGATCAGGACTGGAGCCAGATCGATTTTGAATGATTGATAATTTAAAAAATGTACAGCCGGTTGCAGAATTTGACTGGGATGCGTACGAACAAGGCGATTCTTACATTGGTAAGAGCAAAGAAGAATTAATAGAAACCTACGACCAATCGTTGAACAAAGTAAACGATAAAGAAGTGGTAATGGGTAAAGTAACCTCTATGAACAAACGCGAAGTTGTTGTTAATATCGGTTACAAATCGGATGGTGTTGTATCGATGAACGAATTCCGTTACAATCCTGATCTTAAAATTGGTGACGAAGTAGAGGTTTACATCGAAAGCCAGGAAGACAAAAAAGGACAATTGATCCTGTCTCACAAGAAAGCACGCGCTACACGCTCTTGGGATCGTGTTAACGAAGCTCTTGAAAAAGACGAAATCATCAAAGGATTTATCAAATGTCGCACTAAGGGCGGTATGATCGTTGATGTATTTGGTATCGAAGCATTCTTGCCGGGATCTCAAATCGACGTGAAGCCAATCCGCGACTATGATGTATTCGTTGGTAAAACTATGGAATTCAAGGTTGTGAAAATTAACCACGAATTCAAAAACGTTGTTGTTTCACACAAAGCTCTTATCGAAGCTGAACTTGAACAACAGAAGAAAGACATTATCTCGAAACTTGAAAAAGGCCAGGTACTTGAAGGTACAGTTAAGAACATCACTTCTTACGGTGTGTTCATCGACTTGGGTGGCGTAGACGGATTGATCCACATTACAGACCTTTCTTGGGGACGTGTTCAACATCCGGAAGAAGTGGTTAAACTGGACGAGAAAATCAACGTTGTTATCCTTGATTTCGACGACGATAAAAAACGTATCGCTCTCGGCTTGAAACAATTGACTCCTCATCCATGGGATGCTCTTAGCGCTGAACTTAAAGTTGGCGATAAGGTGAAAGGTAAAGTTGTGGTTATGGCTGACTACGGTGCATTCATCGAAATAGCTCCGGGTGTGGAAGGTTTGATCCACGTATCGGAAATGAGTTGGGCTCAACACCTGCGCAGTGCACAAGACTTTATGAAAGTTGGAGACGAAGTAGAAGCCGTAGTGCTTACACTCGATCGCGACGAACGCAAAATGTCTCTAGGTATCAAACAATTGAAACCGGACCCATGGGAAAATATCGAAGAAAAATATCCTATCGGAAGCAAGCATACTGCTAAGGTTCGCAACTTCACTAACTTCGGCGTATTTGCCGAAATAGAAGAAGGAGTAGACGGATTGATCCATATTTCAGACCTTTCTTGGACTAAGAAAATCAAACACCCTAGCGAAGTAACTGCTATCGGCGCCGATATCGACGTACAAGTTCTTGAAATTGACAAAGAAAACCGTCGTTTGAGCTTAGGCCACAAACAACTTGAAGAAAATCCTTGGGATGTATTCGAAACTATCTTTACAGTAGGTTCGGTACACGAAGGAACAGTTGTAGAAATGGTTGACAAAGGTGCGGTTATCTCTCTTCCTTACGGTGTAGAAGGTTTTGCAACTCCAAAACACTTGGTGAAAGAAGACGGGTCTCAAGCTAAAGCTGAAGAAAAACTGGATTTCAAAGTGATCGAGTTTAACAAAGACTCTAAGCGTATCATTGTATCACACAGCCGTGTGTTCGAAGATGAGAGACCTGAAGCTAAAGAAGCTGCTGCTGAAAAGAAACAAAAAAGAGCTTCAGCGAAGAAAGAAGAAACTCTTCCTCAATCTAATGTAGAAAAAACTACTTTAGGTGATATCGAAGAGTTGGCTGCTTTGAAAGAAAAACTTTCAGGAGATAATAAATAAGATTTGTCTTATTTTATATAGAAAAGGTTCACTCAAAAAGTGAACCTTTTTTGTTGCAAGATGTTAAAATATTAGTGGATATATATTGTACTATAAAAAAGTATGCTAAATTTGTACTTTAGTTGCATAGACAATCAAAATATAAAACTAATGATTTAACAGCAGTATGATAAAAAAAAGCATTGGAGCAATCTTTCTTTTAACCTGCATGTTTGCATCCGGCATAATGGCGCAACAGGTATTGAGCCTCGAGCAATGCCGGAAATTGGCAATAGAAAACAATAAAGCTCTTAAAATAGCCTCGGAACAAGAACGGATTGCATATTACGAGAAGAAAGACGCCTTAACAAAATTTTTTCCTGATATATCCTTTATGGGAGGATATATGCGCAATCAAAAGAATTTGCACCTGATCTCTTCTTCGGCTATACCGCAGGGAATTACCCTGCCTTTCGATATACCGGGCATTGGCAATACTATTCCGATAAGCGATGATGTCCGCGATGCGGTATGGAAGATGGGCGAAGTGGATATTAAAAACATTTGGGCGGGCGGCTTTACACTTACTCAGCCCGTGTTTACGGGTGGTAAGATAATAGCTTACAACGACTTGAGATCATATGCTCAGGATCTGGCTAAGACGATGAAAGAAAGCCGGATGACAGAGGTGCTTGTAGAAGTAGATAATGCTTATTGGCAAGTAGTCTCGGTTGCAAATAAAAAAAGATTGGCCGAATCGTTTGTGAAATTAATGCAGAAAATAGATTCCGATATTTCGGCGATGGAGCAGGAAGGACTTGCTACTAAAGCCGACAGGCTATCGGTAAATGTGAAATTGAACGAAGCAGAGATGACGTTGACCAAAGCAGAAAACGGTTTAAGTCTGTCCAAGATGCTTTTATCTCAAATTTGCGGATTGGAGATAAGCGACCAGATTATACTGAACGATGAAAATATTGAAAGCATACAGAGTGAAGATAACACTGCTGATATTCTGAATATAGACGAAGCTTTATCGAACAGGACAGAGATTAAAAGTCTGGAATTGGCAACAAAAATATACGGCAAGCAAGAGAAAATAGCTTTATCCGAGTTTATGCCTAACGTCGCTCTAACAGCTAATTATCTATGGACAAATCCCAATATGTTCGATGGATTTGAAAAAAAGTTTGGAGGGATGTGGAATGTAGGAGTCATTGTTAAAGTGCCGTTGAATTTTGTGTCGAGCTCGTCTAAATTGAATGTAGCCAAAGCGCAAACCCGCATCAAAAAGTTTGAACTGGAAGAAGCAAAGGAGAAAATAAAACTACAGATCAATCAGTCTTCATATAAACTGACCGAAGCTCAGAAAAAATATACCTCTGCGCAAAAGAATGTAGACAAAGCCGATGAAAATCTCAGGTATGCCAATGCCGGTTTCGAAGAAGGAGTAATTGCCGCATCCGATGTGATGGCAGCCCACACCGCATGGCTGTCTGCTCATTCCGAACTGATAGATGCACAGATAGATATAATCCTTTGCCGTATATACCTGAACAAGGCTTTAGGTCGTAAGATATAGGCCCCCTATCCCCCAAAGGGGGGATTAAAATAATATTAATGAATAAAATACCCTCATCAAAGCCTCCCCTTGAACTCCCTCCCTTTAGGGGAGGGTTGGGGTGGGGCCGTTGGAGGGGCTAATTATAATACAGATATGGATACAGAAAAAAAATCGGGATCGAAACTAATACCTATTTTAGTTTTTGCCGCAATAATTATTGCTGTTGGGCTTTATGGCTTCTTTTTCCTGAATCAGAAAGACAATATTATACAGGGAGAAGCTGATGTCACCGAAGTGCGTATATCGAGTAAAGTTCCGGGACGTATTTCCCGTTACTTAGTTGACGAGGGCAGTTTTGTGAAAAAAGGTGACACACTTGCTGTCCTTAGCATACCCGACATCGACGCTAAACTGGCTCAGGCTAGTGCTGCTCAACAAGGAGCTGCTGCCCAAAACCAAAAAGCCATAAAAGGTGCTCGTGTAGAACAGATACAGGGTGCTTACGAAATGTGGCAAAAGGCAAAAGTTGGAGTAGACATAGCTCAAAAATCATTTACCCGTGTGAAGAACCTGTTCGACAAGGGAGTAGTTACAGCGCAGAAAAAAGATGAGGTGGAAGCTCAGCTTAACGCTGCCATCGCTACCGAAAAAGCTGCTAAGTCGCAGTACGATATGGCTGTAAACGGAGCCGAACGCGAAGATAAAGAAGCTGCATTGGCCATGCTGGAACGGGCAAAAGGCGCGGTAGCCGAAGTAGAATCTTATATTTCGGAAAGTTATCTGATATCGCCGGTTGATGGAAAAGTAACAGAGAAATTTCCGAACGAAGGTGAACTTGTAGGCACAGGGGCTCCGATTATGAATGTGGCTAAACTGGATGACAAATGGGGTTCTTTCAATATTCGCGAAGATCGTTTGAAAGATTATAAAGATATAGGTACTACTTTCAAAGCTTACGTTCCTGCTTTAGACAAAGAAGTGGAAATGACTGTGTATTATGTAAAGGATTTAGGCTCTTACGCTGCGTGGAAAGCTACAAAGACTACAGGCCAGTTCGACCGCAAAACGTTTGAAGTGAAAGCACGATTTAAAGATGCATCGGTAGATGTACTTCCGGGTATGTCCCTTATTATAAAAGAATAGATTAATGTGCTAATTAGTAAATTTGAAGATTTGAAAATGGTACAAAGTGATATAACGTCATTCGCTAATTACTCATAACTAAATGACAGGTATACTGGCAATATTCAAAAGAGAATGGCTGCGCATTTCCTCCTCCAAGATATGCATCTGGGGGATATTTGTCGCGCCCCTTTTGTCCATGATCATACTTCTGTGGATGATGGATAGCGGACTTCCCTCCCGCATCCCTATTGCTGTTGTCGATCTGGATAATACGACTACCTCACGCTCATTGGTCCGCCAGTTGGATGCATTCGAAAAGACAGATATTAAATATAAGAGTTTGTCTTTCAGAGAGGCGCGTCAGCAAATGGAGCAAATGGAAGTTTATGCTGTGTTGACTATACCGAAAGATTTTACGAAGGATGCCATTTCAGGAAATCGTCCGAAACTTGTTTATTATACTAACAATGCTTTTCTTATTTCGGGTTCGCTTCTGTTTCAGGATCTGAAAACAATATCGACTTTGGCCTCGGCCTCTGTCGGATTGAAAACGGCTATGGCAAAAGGTTATACCGAAAACCAAATAATGCCGGTTTTACAGCCGATAACAATAGACAGTCACCCTATCGGCAATCCGTGGCTTAATTATTCTGTATACCTGAACAACGTTATACTGCCCGGCATACTGCAACTGATTATCCTGATATTCACTGTATCGGCTCTCGGTTCTGAGATAAAAATGGGAACGGCGCGCAAGCTGATGGATATGGGGAATGGCTCTATTGTTAAAGTTCTGGCAGGCAAGATGATACCTTATACGATGATCTATCTGGGTATAGCCTTGTTGTTTATGTCGGTACTTTATGTTTATAATCATTTTCCGCTGCACAGTGGATTCTGGCCGATGTTCTTCAACTACCTATGTCTGATTTTGGCAGCTCAGGGAACAGGGATCATCTTGTTGGGTGTGTTCCGTAACTATCGTCTGGCGCTTAGTATTGCCAGCCTTATCGGTATGGTTTCGTTCTCTATCGCCGGTTTTTCATTCTCTACATTGGCGATGGACGGAAGCCTGAGCGCATTGAGTAATTTAGTCCCTTTGCGGCATTTCTTCCTTATATATATAGATCAGGCGCTGAATGGCATTTCTGTCGGTTATTCGATGTATCACTATGCCGCCCTTTTTGGTTTTGTATTGCTGTCTGTATTTTTCTTTGGAGTAGTGAAGCGACTGTTGAAAGACAATGTATATGAACCTTAAATGTGCCAATTAGCAAATGTGAAAATAAGCCAATGGCGCAAAGCGAATTAAGTAGTTGAAAATTATAAGTGAAAGGTTATAAGAGAAAAGGGCTAACAGCTAAAGGCTAATAGCCAACAGCTAATAGCCAACAGCTAAAATAATTATGAAAAAATTATTGCTCGACATATATTACGTTTGGATCAACGAACTCAAAGTTGTTTTCCGGGATCCGGCCGTTATTCTGCTGTTCTTTATCGTTCCGCTGGCTTATCCTGTTTTATACAGCTTTATATATAATAACGAAGTTGCGCATGAGGTAAAAGTGATCGTAGTAGACGACTCTCATTCGGCTCTCTCACGAGAATTTAAACGTAAGGTGGATGCTACTGCCGATGTTAAAGTTGTCGGTTATGCTACCGATATGGAAGAGGCCCGTGAAGCCCTTCGTCGCAAGGAAGCTTACGGGATCGTGTATATACCGGGCGATTTCAGCCGGAGGATCAATACGCAACGGCAAACATCGGTAAGTGTTTATGCCGATATGAGCAGTTTACTTTTTTATAAAGCTATGCTATTAAGTGCTACGGAAGTTTCATTGGATATGGGGGCTGATATCCGGGTGGCGGAAACCGGAGGCGGTAGCCGGGAAGAAGATGCTACTACACGTCAGGCAGTAGAGAGCGAGTGGGTTGTTTTGTATAATACTCAGAATGGATTTGCCAGTTTCTTGGTTCCGGCAATACTTATACTTATCATCCAGCAAACGCTGATGCTGGGCATAGCGACTATTATAGGTACTCACAACGATAAAAAACGCTTTACCTTAGCCTCGCATACATCCGAAGGGAAGAATGTCGGCGCCTTGAAACTCACTATCGGGAAGGCTTTTTGCTATGCATCCCTGTATATGTTGATCTCGGTGTGGGTATTAAGGGTTGTGCCTTATATCTTCAAATTTCCGCAGATAGGCGATCCGTTTACTATTGCCGCGTTTTTGATGCCATATCTATTGGCTGCGACTTTCTTCAGTATGACATTGTCCTATTTTTGCTCGCAGCGGGAGTTCGGCATGCTTCTTTTCGTATTCACCAGTGTTATCTTTATCTTTATATCGGGTATTTCATGGCCTTGGACGGCAATCCCTGCACCGATACAATCGATTGCTTACATAATCCCGTCGACTCCGGGGATACACGGCTTTGTTAAAATAAGTACGATGGGCGCAACCCTGCGGGATGTCTGGCCGGAATATATCACCCTGTGGGTACATTCGGCAGTATATTGCTTAACAGCAGTGTTGATGTACAAATGGTGGATACAAAACTACGATCCGAAATATAAGGGGATGCTGATCAGGTGACAGCGATTATATGAATATCAGTAGTCTTTCAAAGTTTTATTAACAACCTGATCCTCTAAAAATCTACCCCTTTAATTTCTGAATGATCGAACATTTTGGTACTTTTAGAATCAAAATGAAATATCATATGAGTAAGTCTGTATGCAGGGTTCACTATATCCAACATGTTTCGTACGAGGGGATTGGATATATCGGCGAGTGGATAAAGGAGAACGGAAGCCAATTGTCGGTAACAAAAATGTATGACGAGCATATTTTCCCTAATTTGGAAACGTTCGATCTGCTTGTGGTTATGGGAGGACCGATGGGCGCTTACGACGAAGATATATTCCCTTGGTTGAGAGGAGAAAAAGAATTTATCCGACAAGCCATAGATGCCGATAAAGCCGTGCTGGGCATCTGCCTCGGATCGCAACTTATAGCGAATGTTTTGGGAGCTAAAGTCTATCCTGCGAAAGAAAAGGAAATAGGCTGGTGGCCTGTAACATTTACCGACTCTGCTGCACAAGAGTTATTCGGTAGCAATGAACTATCTCCTGTCGTTTTTCAGTGGCATGGCGATACATTCGATTTGCCCGTTGGTGTTAAACATTTGGCATCGAGCGAAGCTTTCCCAAATCAGGCATTTCTATACAAGGACAATGTGTTGGCTTTGCAATTTCATTTTGAAGCGACAGAAGAAAGTTGCAATGATATAATTGATAATGGATATGAAGAGCAAACCAAAGGGAAATATATCCGGTCGAAAGCGGATGTATTTTCCGGATTTTGCAACATTCCCGCATCAAACCAAATGATGAAAACAGTACTTGATAATCTAACAAAAAGACTATGAAACAAGCAGATTCTGTAAAATCTCCATCCAATATAGGAGCTTTATTGTTCATCCTTTGTCTTGCTTCCTCTCTTGTCCCTTTTATGAGCTCGGCTCTCAATCTGGCATTGCCTTATATCAACAAAGATCTGACACTGAATACTGTTATGCTCGGCTGGATACCTACCGCTTACATGTTGTCTACGGCAATATTGCAAATACCATGCGCCCGTTTTGCAGACATGACAGGCCGCAAAAGGGTCTTTATATGGGGTGTCGTCATACTTACAGTGTTTTCTGTACTCAGCGGACTGGCTACCACAGGGGTGGTGCTTATCATATATCGCTTCCTGGCGGGAATAGGCAGCGCCATGATGTTCGGAACCAGCACGGCGATCCTTACTTCATCCGTTCCTGCCGAAAAACGCGGATGGGCGATGGGTATAATCTCAGCTTCGGTTTATTTTTCTCTTGCAGCAGGGCCTTTTATCGGTGGACTTCTGACTCAATATCTCGATTGGCATAGTATTTTCTTCGTTTCGGCAGCCGTAAGTTTTATCGTGGCTGTTGGTGGGTACTATATCATAAAGGATGATTGGAAAGAGGAAACAAAAAGCAAATTTGACACCATAGGTTCTATCTTGTTTGCCATTGGACTGTCTGCTCTTATCTACGGATTTACAACTTTGCCGCGCTTTCAGGGATTTATTTTTATTGGCGTAGGTATAGTTGTTTTGCTGATATTCGCATTCTATGAAAAGAAGCAGGAGTTCCCTGTGTTTAACATACGTGTGTTTCTTGAGAACAAAGTTTTCCGTCTGTCGTCCCTGTCTGCCCTAATCAACTATTCGGCTACTTTTGCTATCTCTTTTATGTTGAGCCTATATCTTCAGAATGTACGAGGGCTTACTCCCCGCGACGCAGGTCTGTTACTTATTATTCAGTCGGTAGTACAGGCAGTAGCATCTTTGAAATCGGGAAGCCTTTCCGATAAAATGTCTGCTACCTTTTTGGCAACACTCGGCATGAGTATTATTGCTGTCGGTCTGGTTGGACTGTGCTTTATCTCCGAAGGTACAAGTTATTATTTTCTGGGAGGAATGCTGATTTTACTGGGTCTTGGCTTTGGAATATTCTCGTCGCCGAATACGAATATTATAATGAGCTCGGTAGAAAAGAAACATTATGGATTGGCTTCGGCTACAATGGGAACGATGCGCCTTACCGGACAATCGCTCAGCATGGGTATCGCCATCATGTCTATATCGCTGATGGTGGGTAATATAAATATGTCGGCCGTGTCGCCTGCTAAGTTTATAAACAGTATGCAGATTACTTTTGTTATTTGCCTTATACTTTGTCTGTTTGGTATTTATGCGTCTTCGGTGAGGGGGAAGAAGTAAAAATCACTCCACCTTCCTTCTTATCACCAATATATTCAGGCAAGACAGAAGGACAAATATAACTACTCCACCTACGAGAGCAGGCAGTATTCCCGAACCTTCGAAGTCTACCCATACATCGCGAACCACTTCGCAGTATTTTATCCGTACCAATATGACAGTTGTCAGAGCCAGCAGTAGCACAACAAGATTCATCCCTACCGATAACAGTTCATACGGACGGATAACTCTTTTCTTGGCGTACCCTATCAGTCGCAGGTTGCGCAGCTTCTCCATATTCTTTTCCAGCAGGAGATAGATACTCAGCGTAAGGACAAAGAACGACAGGGCGCAAATGATAAGTCCTACGGCAATGACAATCCCCACAATTATTTTGAGGAAATACGACATCTTACTCACCGCCGAATTTTCGCCTTCCACTTCATAACCGTGCTTGCCGAGGAAAGTGGCAATATTAGGATCGGCAGGATTGTTGATCTCTACCATCAGGCGGCTGGGTTTCGCGTTTGCTTGCTCGCCGAAATTCTCATTCGCCCACTTCATAAACGATTCGGGTACGAGTATGGTATTTATCCGGCTCGAGAATCCGACAATCTTCCCTTGAAAATCTTTGTAGTTGTGTCTTCCCGAAATGGTAATATCGATATTGACCATATTGACAAGACCTTCCGATATTTTAGGCATGGAACGCGCCTCCGCGAATCCGAAGTTGTACAAATCCAGATAGTTCTTCGGCAGGATGATAGGGATGAAATTATCATCGGGAGAAAACTTCCAGCTATCGGTTTTCACATCGATGAAATCATCGGGAACGGACTCGAAGAACATTTCGGTATTTATTCCCTTCTGACTGAAATTGACACCTCCGAATACTTTAAACCGTGACGGAGTAAAAGCTCCTACCTGCATTGCAAAACTGGTGTTCTTTATATCTTCCAGTTCTTTTGGCGAGAAGCCCGAAGCCTCGGGATTCAAAGTGTTGAATACTCCGACCTTTTTAGTCAGCACGAGGAAGTCGCGTTTCATAACGGCGTCTTTCTCCGAGAACAACGGATTGATATCCGAATAAAACTGAATACCCAGCAATACGATGGTCAACCCGATGAGGTTTGCTATGAAGAATCCGGCAAATTGCCCTTTGCTTATATTTTGTTTTAGTAGTTTCCAGATAAGGTTCATAGCGAAAGTATTTGTGAATAGTCCATTGGTAAATCTTTTCCGATAGATGTAACGATAAGCCCTGCACCCTGTGTCGCCACTTCGTCTTTGACAAGCGATGCTATGATTGCAGCATTATTATCGTCGAGGTGGCTGATAGGTTCATCCAGAAACAGGAAATCGAAAGGCTGACACAGCGAACGGATAACAGCGACCCGCTGTTGTTGTCCCCACGACATTTTTCCGACGGGTTGATTTTTGCGGTATGCGATGCCCAACTGTTCGAACAGGACATCTATTTCTGCATCTGTTTTATGATGGCTAAGGTTGTTTTTCAGTTGTATGTTTTCTATCGCTGTCAATTCGGGAAAAAGGCGCAGTTCCTGAAACAGAAGGCTCAGATGTTTGCTTCGGATGATATCCCACTGTTTTTTTTCAATGTTTCTTACCTCCGTTTCGTCAAAAAGGATCTGCCCCGAAAAATCAACTCTGTAGCCATAGATATAGCTACAGAGTGAACTTTTTCCTAAGCCTGATTCGGCTTTTATAAGATAAGATTTTCCCTTTTCGAAACCAATATTTTTATTCCACACTTCCGATCCTATGTCCGGCTTATCGGCAAACGCTTCCGGCAGCGTGTTTTTGAGAGAAATCCTATTCATATTTTTTAATTTCTACAACTGTACTTTTACAGATTCTTTTCGATGGCATAAGTTATTACGCTGTCAATGTATTTACAGATAACAGCCAAACTGTTGGCACTATTGTCGTTGATAACGATTTTTCCTTTGCCGTTCATGTTTTTGTCTGAAGCAAAGCTATAATCTCCTAACAGGTCAAAACCTTTGACTGCAAGCTCGAGAGCTTTGGCATCACGTTGAAGTGCATCTGTTAACATGGTTTTCAGAGAACCCAGATTGCCGAATATGAATGAGTTTTTGCCTTTGGCCAACGATGCAAAGTCATTTTTTCCATCCGTTGCGGTACTGATGTTTTTATAAATGGTTTCGCTGTTAGTAATGTAAATAGTATTGCCTTTTATACCTGCGTATCCTTTTATGCCTTCGTCCATACTGAAAGAATAGGTGTTTTCATCGATTTCAACCAAAGTAGAATCAAGCATTTGTTCCTTAGCCGCTTCTTCTTTTACTTTGTTTTTAATAAGATCCCAAGTCGGTTTGGCATCTTTCAGGTCTGCAAATACAGTGAATTCCGGTTCTGTAGACGGATACTCATAGTCACCGTAATAGCCTTTTTTCATTACGGTTTTTATTCCGTTTAAAGAAAACGTAATATCGCCTTCTACATTAGAAATGAGGGATTTTAAATCGACACCTAATTCGTTTAAATTTGAACCGGCAATATTTTCAAAGAATTGCATTAAACCCAGATCGGTCAAATAATTATATATGCCTCCTCCGTTTATGCCCATAGCTACCAGAAACAATGGTTTTTCAGCAAAGTATTTCATTTGATCGCCTTTAAGCTCTTGGGTTAGCTTACCGGATAGTTCAGTAAATCTTTTTTCGGCTTCGGGAGTGTCGTAATAGAATTTATTTTCTGCGACAATTTCTCCTTTTTCAAAAGAAACAAAGCCTGCCGCGTTTATTCCTTTAATTTGATCGCTTAGTTTGCTGAATACACTGTTGAGCCCTGTAGCGGATTGATCGTAGTAGGCTCCCATCATCTGGGATGTCATGTTGCTCCATAGGCCTGAAACATTACTGTAAGAATAGAAGAATGAAATATCTTTCTTATCTTTTACAAATTCCGTAAAAGCTTTGTTGGAATTTAAGCTTTCTTTATCTGTTTGTTTCAACTGTTTTTTCAACAGCTCCATCATGTCCGGTTGGTTCCTCTGTCCAAAATACATAGCACTTGCCTGAGCCGTAATAATCAGTATCTTATCTTTAGTCCAGCCTACTTTTGCCATACCCGACAGGTCTATCGTAGATATACCGTCTTCTTCTTTAATCATTTCCGCCGGTATTTCAAAAGTCTTGGTCAGGACTTCTTTAAATTTTGCAGCATCTTTCATTCCCCAAACAATACCCATCGATGTGTTTCCTACATACATGTAGCAGTCATGTATCAAATCTATTCCTGACGAATTTGGGTTCTTAAGGAATTCTTCCATTTTCTCAGTCATAGCCTTGTTGCGTTCGCTACCATTGTTTTTCTCTTTTTCAAGAGCCTCTTTTATCAGTTTATTATCTAGAGGTTTGTAGTCGGCTTTTGTCAACAAAGACTTGGTGTCGACATGTACTACAACAATGGCGTCCGCGGGGATAGCATTTGTTAGTTCCGTGGAATCTTTACACGACCAGAATAAGGCCGATACCAAAATGGCTGCAATTAGGATTAGTTTTGTCTGTTTCATAATCAGTTATAAATTAATTTTACGAAGATATAAAAAAGATTATGAGCTAAAGGTCTTTAATTAAACTAATAAGATAAATAATTACTCTTATTTTAACAAATAGTCGAAAAACAATCATAATTTTGTTTGTTATATAGAAGTTATGAAGAATATTTTTGAAAAGTTAAAGAAAGAGTATACCCGGAACCATCCCAGACCCAGCTTTGGAGCATTGGAATTGCTCAAATATATCGGGCCGGGACTTTTGGTTACAGTGGGATTTATCGATCCGGGAAACTGGGCTTCTAATTTTGCCGCAGGCTCCCAGTTTGGATATACATTGCTGTGGGTGGTAACTCTGTCTACCGTTATGCTGATTATTTTGCAGCATAACGTTGCCCATTTGGGAATAGTTACCGGGTTGTGCCTGTCTGAGGCAGCAAACAAATATCTGCCTAAGACGGGTTCGCGGGCTATACTGTGGTCAGCAATAGGCGCATCTATCTCTACATCGTTGGCCGAAATACTCGGTGGCGCCATTGCTCTGAATATGTTGTTCGATGTACCTATACAAGTAGGGGCGGTATTGGTGACCATATTTGTTTTCGCAATGATGTTTTCCAATTCTTATAGAAAAATAGAGCGATATATAATTGCCTTCGTTTCGTTGATAGGACTTTCCTTTATCTATGAACTTTTTCTGGTAGATATAGAGTGGGGCGAGGCTGCCCGTTCGTGGGTTACGCCATCTGTTCCCGAAGGGAGCATGTTGATAATAATGAGTGTGCTGGGCGCTGTGGTAATGCCTCACAATCTTTTTTTGCATTCGGAAATTATCCAGAGCCGGCAATGGAATAAGCAAGACGAGTCGGTGATGGAAAAGCAATTGAAGTACGAATTTTTCGATACCTTTTTTTCCATGCTTATCGGGTGGGCTATAAATAGTGCGATGATACTGCTTGCCGCAGCTACCTTTTTCAAGGAAGGAGTTGTGGTCGACGATTTGCAACAGGCGCATTCTTTACTTGAGCCTCTCTTGGGGAGCAATGCTGTTGTGATATTTGCCGTAGCCCTTCTTTTAGCGGGAGTTTCATCCTCGATGACTTCCGGTATTGCCGCGGGATCTATATTTGCCGGTATGTACGATGAGCCTTATAACATGAAGGATATACATTCCCGCACGGGTATAATAATATCGCTGGGAGTAGGATTGCTGATTATTTTTATGATTGGGAACCCGTTCAAAGGACTGATAATATCGCAGGCCATTCTGAGTATGCAGTTGCCTGTAACAGTATTTTTGCAAGTCAGGCTGACATCTTCTACTCAGGTGATGGGCAAATATGCCAATTCGTTGTTTACCAAAATACTGCTTTACGGTATAGCTTCGGTGGTTACGTTTCTTAACATTTTGTTGCTTGTCAGCTTCTTTACAGACGTCAAGTTTTAAAGTCTGTTTAAATTTTGCTCGTTTTAATTTTGGCAATTATATACAATCTTACAGTGTTAACCCTTCTTAAATTTAAAATTTATTGAATTTATATTACATTTGAAATTAAAATAAATAAAACTGGAGTGGCAAGAATTAAATTATGGTAACTATATATCACTTTAAACAAAGGGAGTTAAATTAAAGTAGGTCTTTTATTGCAAAATTCTGTATCTTATTTGAATTCAATTATCTATAGAATGAACTAAAGGGAGTAAAGATTGTTACTATAATATACAAATACAATTGTTATTCGTTTTGTATTTTTAATGTTAATGTTATTGTAATTGTAATAATTATTTGTTACTTTGCAATCCAAAACAGCCGATGTATCCTGCTTAATGTATGTGAATAATAACTAAAACACCAATAATAATTCGCTATTCTATTTAATTAATTGTACATTTATAAAAATGGGAAATCAATCATATCAATGTAGAAAGGAGGTAAATATGAAATTTACCAAAAAAATAAAAGAGTTTATATTAGCATATGGGCGGTTTGTTAATTTTGATGATAGAACAGTGCTGTCAACATTAGATGATGAACTTGATTTGTCTATATATAATGTATACAATCTTGATTATTGTTCTGCAAGTGACGGTAAAAAGAATATTGGCAATGATTTTACTTCTGTAGGTAATGCTTTTAAAAAAGCAACTAATCAAGCTAAACAAAAAGTAAAAGATGGCCAGACATCAACAGCAGAATAAACTCGCCAGAAATCAAAAAGGGGATACCTTGCTTGAGCAAAATTTAGCTATCGATGATAGCCTTCTCCCTAATGCTGTAGAGTTGGAGAAACTAAAGGAAGTTGACCCTAAAATAATAGATTGGATATTAGAGCGTACAGAAATAGAACAAAATGCAAGAATTGATTTTAATAATAACAGAATAAAATTAACTGATTATGATTTAAAACATACGCATACGTTTAATATAACAGCTCTTGTATTTGGATTTATAATATTTATAGCAGTATTATCTTTAGCTGGATTATTTATATATAATGGTCTTAACGTTGAAGGTACATTATTTGGAGGTACTGCAATTGTAGCAGGAGCTATTTTCTTTATAAGAGCATCAACAGCATCAAAAAACAAAGTAAAATAATAGTAATTTGACTTTTCATAAAAAGCCTCCACTTTATACGACTATTCTAATTTTTGTTTAAAGTGATATATAGTTACCTTAATTTTTATAGGTCTTTTCAACCGATTTTTTTTGCTTTATTTGTAAAAAAGGGATTGTCTAAATAGAACTTCTTTTAGACAATCCCCTACATAACTTTACCTATTTTTCTCAAATTCAATCAATTGAACAGGAGCGCCATTGTATTCAATCATTACCGCCCTGACACTATCAGAAGGAACACTTGGAGGAGAGATTACATTGAAACCTCTGTTTTTTAGTTCCCAATCAAGGTCTTTCGCTTCGAATGCTATATGAGGAATCTTTTGTATCAACTCCTGTATTTTACAATCTTGTTCAAACCTCATCCATTCAATCCCAAAGGGATTACTGTCAAATTCTGAAATATGAGATTTAAATTGAGGAAAATATCTTTCATTCTCTTTCTGTTCTTTTGTCGGAATACCCAAATGGTGGTATTTCCATCCCCATTCTTCAATACACTGTGCAAACTCGTGGTCTAACCTTATTTTATTCATGATCTTATCAGGTTGCTGCTCGTCTTGCAAACATAATTTTAATATATTATTTTCAAACTCCATTAATTCAATTGGAGCGCCATTATGTTCAATCATTGCTACCTGAAGACCTCCTGATGGAGTGTTCGGTTCGCCTAGCAGATTAAAATTTCGATTCGCCAGTTCGTAATCCAAATCCTTCACGACAAACGCAATATGTGGTATTCTTTGTATCAAAGGATGTACAGGGCAATCATCATCAAATCGCATCCATTCGACGCCAAAAGGACTTGTGGGAAATCCCGATACATAAAACTTTAAATGAGGAATATATCTCTCATCCGGTATCTTTTCTTCCGTCGGAATACCTATGTGGTGAAATTTCCATCCCCAGGATGCGATGCATTCCGGTAATTCATGATCTGATTCTATTTTGTTCATACATTAATTTTTAAAAGTTAGTTACATAAGGTGTCTTTGGTAAATAAACCCGACACCTGTTTTGTTGAGTGTTTTGTATGATAAGCCATTGCTCATCGGTCAAATAACCCATAAACATTTTTTTTAGGATAATATACGTAGGGATGGGTATACTTAAACTTTCCCAATAACTATTTATCCGGATTAATAAAACGAAATTTTAAATTATGGAACTAATCGATTACAATCCTACCAATCAGTTTGGTGGAAGGAAGCTGGTTAAAACAGATTGTTCAGATTCGTCATATCAACGAATCAACTTAGTTCCCGCGATGTTTTTATTTGCAGACTAACATGATTGTACCCTTTCTATATATTTAAGGGTTAGTACTCAATAATCGAGGATAAATATAATCATTTAATCTAAAACACAATTAAACAAATGAATTTTTTCAGGGCAACCTATCAAAAAAATGAAAAATGAAGAATGAAACATTGTCCGGCGTTCGTTTTATCTATAGATACAGTGAGAATTTGAGAATTAGCGAATTTGAAAATTAGCAAATGGCGCGAAGCGACAATAACAATCAGCAGTTATCAGTCAACAGTCAACAATGGCGCGAAGCGGCAAAGACTATAAGCTAACGGCTAATTGACTGTAGAAGTTTGTTACATTTTGGAAACAGTTACGAGTAGACGAGATACGAGGTACAAGTTGTTGACTGTTCACTGTAGAAGTTTGTTACATTTTAGTTAAATTCTGGTTTGTCATGCTGACGACAGGAAGCATCTCCTGTCTCTCGGGGATTTGGATCCTTCCCTGCGGTCAGGATGACAAAGAGGGTAGCCGCGCGAGCAAGGGGCTAACGGCTAAAAAATAACTGTAGAAGTTTGTTACTTTTTAGTTAAAATATACCTCTCCCGACGGGGCAGAACCGAGGTGAGGCTGTTGAGTGTAATTTTTGCCCGTTAGGGCATTCATATCAATAGAAGAGGTAAACCGGCCGGTATCGCAACCCTTTAGGGGTTGAACACCTACGGCGTTCGGGTAGAAAAGAGGAATACAATTTTCTATTGATATGAAAATCCTACGGATTTTTTATAGTCAACCTGCTTATCGGGGATAAATTTTTAATTTGATAATTAGCGAATTTGATAATTTGAAAATGAGAAAATGAGTGTGGAGTTTGTTACTTTTTAGTTAAATTCCGGTTTGTCATGCTGACGACAGGAAGCATCTCCTGTCTCTCGGGGATCGGGATCCTTCCCTGCGGTCAGGATGACAAAGAGGGTAGCCGCGCGAGCAAGGGGCTAACGGCTAAAAGCTAAAAGCTAATGGCTAATTGACTGTAGAAGTTTGTTACATTTTAGTTAAACAGTTACGAGTAGACGAGATACGAGGTACAAGTTGCTGACTGTTCACTGTGGAAGTTTGTTACATTTTAGTTAAACAGTTACGAGTAGACGAGATACGAGGTACGAGTTGTTGACTGTTGACTGTCGCACGTCATTGCGAGGGTTCGCCCGAAGCAATCCATTAATAATCAATACTCTGGATTGCTTCACTCCGTTCGCAATGACGAAAAGGCCTTGCTTACTGATAACTGTTGACTACTGACTGTAGAAGTTTGTTACATTTTAGTTAAATTCCGGTTTGTCATGCTGACGATAGGAAGCATCTCCTGTCTCTCGGGGATCGGGATCCTTCCCTGCGGTCAGGATGACAAAGAGAGTAGCCGCACGAGCAAGGGCTAACGGCTAAAAGCTAAAAAATAAGTGTGGAGTTTGTTACATTTTAGTTAAAAAGTTACGAGTAGACGAGATACGAGGTACGAGTTGTTGACTATTGACTGTCGCACGTCATTGCGAGGGTTCGCCCGAAGCAATCCATTAATAATCAATACTCTGGATTGCTTCACTCCGTTCGCAATGACGAAAAGGCCTTGCTTACTGATAACTGCTGATTGATAGCTGTTTATTCCGGTAGAGGGTCAAAATTTTGACGCGGCTGCCCTAGAATTTTTTCTAAATGCGCTACGGGTTAAGTTTCTTTAAAAGATTTGGTGATAAATTGCGTTTATCAGTCAAATAAGTATCTTTATTGCAAGTAAAATATTGAATATGAAAAAGATTTTATTTACTACATTTTGCTGTCTGATGATCATCGCTGCCGGAACGAGCTGCGGATCGAAGAATAAAACAGACGATACAAAAAACGTAGAAAACACAACCGGTGCCAAGCCTGCCAAAGATAAGTATGTCAAGCTTGCAGCCAAAATGAATGCAGGCATGCCTCAGGTCTTTTCGGGAGGTATACGCATGGATAGGGTAGAGGCTGTTTCGGATAAAGAGTTTCGCTATATCTTTACCTTCACAGGTGAACCTGCCGTATCTGCTGAAGAATTTGTAAGAAGTACAAAACTGCCCCTGTCGATGGGCATACGTGACGGAAAAGAAGAGTTGGAGGCATTGCGTAAAGACAAGATGACTATCTCATACGCTTACTACAAAATGGATGGTTCCCTGTTTGCAGAGATAAAAGTTACTCCGGAAGAATATTCTAAATAATCCTTATGTTTTCATACAGAGCTGCAATCATTTTATTTGCACTGGTTTCTTGTATGGGTTTGTCCGCGCAAATCTATATAAAGGGAACGGTGGTGGACAAAGACACGAAGAAGGCTATCCCCGATGTCATTGTACAATACGGTTCGTCTTCTCAGGCATTTACCTATACCGATGCAAAGGGACAGTTCAGGATTCCGGAAAATAGTGAGAATATTATCCATTTCCAGTATTTCGGGTATAAAACTAAGTCTATACCCCGGACAGGTATAATTCAGAATTCGAAGATAGAATTGGAGGTAAGCCCTCTTTCTCTTGAACCGGTCGTTATTAGTCCCGACGATGCCGATAAATTGTTGGATGAGGCGATGCTGAATACGAAGAAGAAACTGGTGCTCGATCAGCCTGTCAGTTATCTGCTTCATTTTATACAGAACAGATCTACCGACAGTTTGCAGAACGAAATATATATGAGGTACGCCACTACTTTGAGTGAAAAGGATTTAAAGAAAAACCTGAAAAAAGAAAGGGTTCCATATGTTTTCAACCTTATAGAAATAATGCGTCTGCAAAAAACGGAGACGCCGACTTCCGATCTGTATGGCGCGGAATACCATGCTTCGCATCTTTTTACTTTTGGTAAAAGTGTAAATAATGAGACATTTAAATCGTACTCGTCTGATAGCTCGCTCATCTATCTGCGAATAGAGCCGCTGAAAGGCCGAGAGGGCTGGGCCAGGGGCGAAATCGTCTTAAATAGGGAAGATGCTACCATTGTTTCGATGGAAATAGAATCGGTCGACTCTATTTTGAATTCTCAGCCCCACCGCCATTATATGGGCAAGCAGGTGAAGACTTTGAAAAAACTGGGTCGCTTCTCTTTCAAAAAGTATGGTGACAGATGTTATATGTCGGAGTGTTTCACCTATTATAAATTCCGAAGTACCGATGGGCACGACAGGCAAGAGGATGTATCATACTACTGTGATGTCGATTTTCGTGGCTTTGTAGAGAAAGATCAATTGAGGAAAAGACGGCTGGGGGGATATTGTCAGGAATTGTTTTATTTCCCCGATTCTACCGACAAACCATTCTGGCTCGATGAGTTTGACGAAGAACTGGCTATGCAGTATCAAGGTTCGGGTATGGCAGCGAATAGTAAGCCTAAAAAGGACAGTGTATGGAAGAAGATCGCAAAGGGTTCGGTGTTTGCGGCAGCTGTCGCGGCGATAGCTTTATTAGTGAAGTAGTGATCAAGGGTGGTAACCCGACGCAATCCAGTTGTGAGTCAATCTGTTAGCTGTTAGCTTTTTATCGTTTTGCGCTGCTAACGGCTAACAGCTAACGGCTAACAGCTAACAGCTAACAGCTAACGGCTAACAGCTAACAGCTCATTTATTCTTTAAACATCTCGTCAAAATTGACTATTTGCTTGCCCGGTAATACCTGATTGAGAACTACCCCAATGATTGAAGCAAGAGCCATTCCTTCCAAAGAAAATATCTTACCAATATGGATAGCTGCTCCGCCAATTCCTATAACCAGAATAACAGAAGAGATGATTAGATTGCGTTTGCGGCTGAAGTCTACTTTGTTTTCAACTAACATGCGCAATCCGCTCGACGCAATTATACCGAACAATAATATAGATACACCGCCCATTACAGGTGTTGGGATCGTAGTTAACAAAGCTGCTATCTTCCCGCAGAACCCAAATAGGATAGCAAAAACAGCGGCGCCGATGAACAGATATATACTAAATGCACGGGTAATAGCCAGTACCCCGATATTCTCGCCATAAGTTGTACTAGGAGGTCCGCCTATCGCGCCCGCTATCATTGTAGCTATACCGTCTCCCAACATCGAGCGATCTAGTCCCGGATCCTTGATAAGATCTTTATTCACCACCTTACTCAATACTAGCTGATGCCCTATATGTTCGGCAATGGGTACAATCGCCACAGGCACCATCATCAGGAATACACGCCATGTGAAGGACGGTGTATAATCAACAAATGGAAATTCGAACGGAGGAGCTTGTATCCATTGCGCATCTAATACCGGTTGCAGATTTACTACACCCAAGATCATAGAGAAGATGTATCCTCCTATTATACCTACCAGTACAGGGATTACACTCAAAAATCCGCGTGTAAAAATAGCTGTCAGTATTGTGATTGTCAATGTTACAAGTCCGATCAATACATATGTCAGGTCATATTCTCCTGCCGGATTGTTGGTAGACATGTTTACCGCTGTTGCCGAAAGTCCCAGTCCGATAACCATAATCACCGGGCCTACTACCACAGGAGGCAATAATTTCATCAGCCAGTTTGTTCCTGCTCTGGATATGATCAGTGCAACGACCGAGTATGTCACCCCCACGAGGAAACAACCTACTAAAAAACTGCCGGTGCTGACTCCCGAGGCAGGATCAAGCTCCAGGGCTTTGACTGCAATGATAGGATTGATGAATGCAAAGGACGATCCAAGGTAAGACGGGACTTTTCCTTTTGTGATTACTATAAACACGAGTGTTCCTATCCCGCTGGATATTAGAGCTACTGCGGGACTCATTCCCGTAAGTGCCGGTACCAGCACTGTGGCTCCGAACATTGCGAACAGATGTTGGATACTTAGCAATAACCATTGAGCCGGTTTCGGCTTCTCCATGATTTCCAGTACTACTTTCTTTTCTTCTTTGTTGTTTTCCATAATTGAAAGGGCATAAAAAAAGCCGACACAAACATGTCCGGCTTTATTTTGATTATCTATTTAGTGTACATATATCCGATTTTATTTCGGGGTATAAAGATAATATAAAAAATAAAGAACAGCATTTTTTGAGTGCTGTTCTTTGCCTGTTTTTTATTTTTCTATCCTTATCCTTGCATCCACTGCCGTTACCTTTTTCTCGTTGGCTAGCAAAGGGTTAATGTCCATCTCTTTTATTTCCGGCGCAAAGCGCAGCATGATAGACAATCGGACGATGATTTCGGTATACAATTTTTCATTTAACCCTTTCTGTCCGCGAGTCCCTTCTATTATTTTATATGCCTTCAGCGAACGTACCATCGACGAAGCTTCTTGGAAACTAAGTGGCGCCAGCCCCGAAGCCACATCTTTCAGTATCTCGACAAAAATGCCACCCAGTCCGCAAAGAATGATATGCCCGAATGTAGGTTCATATTTTGCTCCTATAAATAATTCTTTACCCGAAAGCATAGGTTGTATCATTACCGATGTCGTATCCGGTATTTTTATGAGTCGATCGAATGTGAAAGCCAGATGTTCTTCCGACCGTATATTCAATACCACCCCTCCTACATCCGATTTGTGGATAGGGCCTACGCATTTTGCAACCACGGGATAACCTATTTTGTTGCCGAAAGCGATAGCTTCATCCTTGTTGGCCGTAACCATTTCTTCTACCTGAGGTATGCCTGCTGCGTCGAACAATTGCCGGATCACATCACTGTCTATATACCCGTCGGGTGTTTTATCTATAATAGCCCGAATGCGGGGTATATCTACCGAAAGGTCTTCCATTTTGCCTACGGACGGAGGCGTCCACGATACTACTTTCGACAGGGCGTTTGCCAGTGCGTATTCATCTGTAAAGTTTACATGCCCCTGTTTTACAAATTCCTCCATCTCTTTTGTCGCTGTAATTACCGATGGCAATATCGGATAGATAGGCAAATGGCTCGATTTGATTTTTTGATCCAACATCTTATATGCTTCGGCCACATTGCTCACGCCCGGATTACCGTACAATACGGCTATACCGTCTATTTCTTTAAAGTGCTTTTCACAAAAGTCGATACAGATAGCCATATGTTCCCCTGTTCCCGTGCCTATAATATCTATCGGATTCGATACAGCTGCACCCGGAAGCAAATGTTTTTTTAGCTCTGCCGACAATTCTTTATTCATTTCCGGTACATCGATATTTCCTTTCGAGAGGGCATCTGTCAGTATAACAGCCGGGCCTCCAGCCTGAGTGATGATTGCCAGGTTTTTTCCTTTCAGTTCTTTAAGAGATAATACAGCCCCTACATTCGCTAACTCTTCACGTGAATAGCAACGGATGATCCCCGCTTTTCGGAAAAGAGCTTCCACTGCCGAATCGGAAGTTGCTATTGCGCCAGTGTGTGACGAAGCTGCGCGACTACCCGAAGTGGAACTGCCCGATTTTATGGCGGCTATTTTACATCCTTTATTAATAAGAGAAGCTGAGTGTTGTAAAAATCGGTCGGGATCGGCAATCTTTTCCAGATACAATAACTTTATTTTCGGGCTCGATTTCGGATCGAATTCATTATCCAGATATTCCAATATGTCTTCAATGCCCACTTGCACCGAGTTGCCAATCGACCATGCCGAATTGAATCGAAGCCCTATACTCATGGCCGACTCTATAATATATGTAATCGTTCCGCCCGAACTGGATATAATATCCACTCCCTGAGGGTCTAAATTTGGTATCGGGCGTGTGAAGATACTTTGATGAAACGTATTGAAAAATCCTGAGCAGTTGGGACCTATTATCAATACACCTGCTTTGTTTGCAGTATCCAGCAATTGTTTTTCCATTTTAGCGCCTTCTTCGGATTCCTCACTGAATCCGGCCGAAAATATGATGAAGGCTTTTACCCCTTTTTCTCTCGCCATATATTCTACAGTATTCGTACATTGGCTAGCCGGAATGGAAATGACAGCCAAATCCGTTTGAGGTATTTCCTCAATACTTTTATATGCCTTTACACCTTGTATAGTTCCACCTCGTGCATTTACAACATATAACTCTTTGTCGAAGGTTCCATGGATAAGATTATGCAAAACACTGCCTCCAGGTTTCAAAATGTTATCGGAAGCACCGACAACTACGATGCTTTTGGGATTGATTAACTCTTTATAGTTCATAAATAGGAGTTTTTGATGTTATTTTGTGTAAAAGTAGTTTTTTTTAGCAGATTGCAGAAATCCATATTCATAATATATAACATAAAATGGAAGATTTTTTCCCAAAAGTCGTTCCATAAGAGATGTCTGAATTTTATTTTTATTTTTTTTTCGGACGAAACATGTTCTACAACATATTGTAATAGTGGGTGATAGTGTTTAATTTTGGAGTCTGGCCCGTCCTACTGATAAAAAAATAGCGGATAAAGTTTGGAGTGTAATAAAAAGTTTTCTACTTTTGCACCCGCTTTGGTACTGGAGAGTGCTGCCAAACAGCGACGGGATTGGGGTTTTGGATTGAGATCTTTTGGTTCAGCCAAGAGTATTTTTGGTCTTCCCGGTTTAAGTTAAAGCGAAAAAACAAAGCGATCTTTGAAGGAATTGAAATAACAACATTAAGAGTGTAGTACAATAGAATGAAGAATGAGGAATGAAGAATTTAATTTTTCACTTTTAATTTTTCATTTAAAGAAGGGTATTATACCGTCAATACCTAATAAAGATAGAAG
>NZ_BAAHWU010000036.1:0-31742 GCF_054601275.1 Dysgonomonas reticulitermitis
GTCGACCTTTTCGTCATTGCGAACGGAGTGAAGCAATCCAGAGTATTGATTATTAATGGATTGCTTCGGGCGAACCCTCGCAATGACGTGCGACAGTCAACAGTCAACAACTCGTACCTCGTATCTCATCTACTCATAACTTTTTAACTAAAAAGTAACAAATTTCTACAGTCATCAGTCAACAATTAGTTACAAGTTACTGTCGCTTTGCGCCATTTTCAAATTCGCTAATTTTCAAATTTAAAATCGTATCTATAGATAAAACTAACGCCGGACAATGTTTCACTCCTCTTCTTCACTTTTTTGATGCGGTTACCCTGAAAGGAAGCATCTTCCTTTTTACAAGATTTTTCACTTCGTTCAAAATGACAAAAAGTATAGAACATTAATTTTCAATTTAATTCATATTTGAAATGTTTTCCAGTTCCGTCGTAAGTTCCTCCCATTTGGCCATATCGCCTTGTAGCTCTTTATTCAGCTGTCCGTGCCGTTCAAAGAGGATCGTGTCGGCAGTTCCTTCGGGGGTAGCCAACCGGTTTTCTATTTCGCTTATTTCTGTTTCTTTATTCTCTATCGCTTCTTCCGTTTCGGATATTTGTTTTTCCAGTTTCTTTATCTGGCGGCTCAACTCCTTACGTTCTTCATACGAAAGTTTGTTGGCAGACTCTTCCTGTATCTCGCTTTCCTGTTTTTTGAGGGAAGATACTTCGAGCTCTTTGAGGCTATCCATTTTCTTTCGTTCCAAAAACTCGTAAATTCCTCCAAGATGTTCTTTCACCTGCTGATTGCCAAACTCGTATACCTTATCTACCAGTCCGTTCAGGAAATCACGGTCATGCGAAACAACTATCACTGTGCCGTCGAACTCTCTTAAAGCTTCTTTCAATACATCTTTCGAACGCATGTCGAGGTGATTGGTAGGCTCGTCGAGAATCAGCAAATTGACAGGCTCAAGTAACAGGCGTATCATTGCCAGACGGCTTCGCTCTCCTCCCGACAAAACTTTAACCTTCTTATCAGAGGCTTCTCCCCCGAACATAAATGCACCTAAAATGTCACGGATCTTTGTGCGGATATCGCCGGTGGCTACATAGTCGATAGTTTCAAAAACGGTATGGCTTTCGTCTAACAGCTGCGCCTGATTTTGAGCAAAGTATCCGATCTTTACATTGTGACCTAATTCCAACTTTCCTTTGAAATCTATCTCATTCATGATACATTTCACCAGTGTCGATTTTCCTTCACCGTTTTTCCCTACAAAAGCTACTTTATCGCCACGATGGATGGTTAAGGTAACATTTTTGAAAATAAGATGATCTCCGTAGCTCTTCTCTACATTGTCTGTTATAACAGGATAGGAACCCGAACGTGGCGCGGGTGGAAATTTCAGGTTCAACATAGCGTTGTCCTCATCATCTACTTCCAATCGCTCCAGTTTGTCGAGTTGCTTGATACGCGATTGTACCTGTACCGACTTTGTCGCCTTATATCGGAAACGCTCTATAAATTCTTCAGTCTTCTGTATCTGCTTCTGTTGGTTTTCAAAGGCTCGCATTTGGTGTTCGCGGTGCTCTTTGCGAAGCTCTACATATTTCGAATACGACACTTTATAATCATAAATCCGCCCTAACGATATTTCGATAGTACGTTGTGTAACAGCATCCAAGAATGCGCGGTCGTGCGATACCAGCATTACGGCATTGGCACGGGTGGCAAGGAATGTTTCGAGCCATTGGATCGACTCTATGTCGAGGTGATTGGTAGGCTCGTCGAGTAATAGCACATCGGGACGTTGAAGCAGGAGTTTAGCCAGTTCGATACGCATACGCCAACCTCCACTGAATTCACGGGTAGGACGCTCAAAATCGGAACGTTTAAAACCGAGACCTGTCAGCGTTTTTTCGATTTCTGCCTGAAAGTTGTTTCCTCCCGACATTGTAAACTGTTCGTACAAATAGGTGGAACGCTCTATCAGGTTATGATATGCTTCCGATTCGTAATCGGTACGTTCGGCCAACTGTTTATTTACCTCTTCCAACTCAATCTCCATTTTATGGATATGTTCGAAAGCCAGCGATGCTTCCTCAAATACGGTATTCCCTTCATTGAGTGTCATGTGCTGGGGAAGATAACCTATGCTGACATCTTTGGGTAAAGATACATTGCCGCGTGTAGGCTGTTGCAATCCTGCAAATATTTTGAGCATAGTAGACTTGCCCGCTCCGTTCTTCCCAACAAGGGCAATCCTCTCTTTCTTATTTAAAACAAATGATATGTCGTCAAAAAGTGTAAAACCTCCAAATTCGACTGTTAGTCCTTCTACTGAAATCACAATTAATCTGTTTATTTTTATGACTTTCTTGTCAATCAAAAAGTCAGGTAAAATATCTGTTTAATGTGCAAAATTAAATAAATTAAAAGGAAAAAGGCGCTGATTAGCTTTTTATTTACCCGACAAGATTTATCTTTGCACGAACAAAAAACAAAACGATGAAAATTTTGATACTCGGAGCCGGAAAAATGGGCTCTTTTTTTACAGATGTATTGAGCTTCGACCACGAAGTAGCTGTGTTTGATATTGAACCTAAACGACTCAGATTTGTATACAATGTGGTGCGAATGAGCAATCCCGAAGAGATAAAGGATTTCAATCCGGAAATAGTTATCAATGCCGCAACTATAAAATATACTATCGATGCATTTGAATTGGTACTTCCGTATCTGAGCGAATCATGTATACTATCTGATATAGCATCTGTAAAAACCGGATTAAGAGAATATTATAAGAAAGTTGGCAGGCCGTTTGTGTCTTCTCACCCAATGTTCGGGCCAACGTTTGCAAGCCTGTCTGATCTGAGTACACAAAGTGCAATTGTAATATCCGAATCGAACCATTGGGGTAAAATATTCTTTAAAGATTTGTATAACAGTCTTAATCTTAATGTGTTTGAATACACGTTTGAAGAACATGACGAGACGATAGCTTATTCGCTGTCTATTCCGTTTGCGTCTACCCTGGTTTTTGCTTCGGTGATGAAACCGCAAGATGCTCCGGGAACAACATTCAAGCGTCATATGGATATTGCACGAGGCTTACTGTCGGAAGATGATTATCTTTTGACAGAGATCCTTTTCAATCCATATACTCCGACACAAGTAGAAAGTATCCGCGCAGAGCTGAAACAGCTTCTGGAAATTATAGAGAAAAAGGATAGTGCGGCTATGCTGAAATTCCTGACTAAGGTGCGGGAAAATATAGCTGATAAGAAATAAGCACAATGTAACATTTTGGCTTTTTTTGCCCTAAAAAGCCAGGACGACTTTCATATTTAATGAAAATTCTTAGTTGGAGCCTTATAAGTTTTTTAACTTTGTTTCGAAAATAATTTAAGCATGAAACGAAGCATGATTTTTGTCAAATTACCAAAGTCCATGATAATAAAAATCATGTGAGTTCCATATGGCAATTAAAATCAAAATTATTATCATATGAAAATATCAATTATAGGAGCCGGTAATATGGGGGGGGCCGTAGCCTGTGGTTTGGCTGTCGGCGGAAGTGTTTCTCCAAAGGATATTACAGTTATCGATCATAAAGGCAAGAATGTAGAACGCCTGAAAGCGTTTTGTGAAAAATTGAATGTTGTAATTGCCGATTACTCGTCACTTTCTGAATCTGATATTGTAATCGTAGCCGTTAAACCATGGATGATAGAAGATGTTTTGACAACACATAAATCATTGCTGAACGCGAAACAATTGGTTGCTTCGGTTGCTTCAGGTATAACTTTGGATCAACTGCGAGAATGGACAAATCCCGATCAGCCCGTTTTTCGTATTATGCCTAATACGGCAATATCGGTTTGTCAGAGTATGACATACATTGCTTCGCGAGGAGCAAGCGGGAACCAGATTCAGCAAGTATGCGAAATCTTTGCTGCTTTAGGCAAGGCGGAACAAGTGGATGAAAAGCTCTTTCCGGCTATTACCTCCCTCACTTCATGTGGGATCGCTTTTGCTTTTCGTTATATAAGAGCCGCGATGGAAGGTGGAATAGAGATGGGCATTTATCCCGAACAGGCTAAGAATGCTGTTCTACAAACACTCAGAGGGGCTATCGAGTTGCTGGAAGCAAACGGAACTCATCCCGAAGTTGAAATAGATAAAGTAACTACGGCAGGAGGCATTACGATTAAAGGGCTGAATGAAATGGAGCATGCAGGTTTTACTTCGTCTGTGATAAAGGGTTTGAAGGCCAGTAATGTAAAGTAGAGGAATGGGAATAGAGGTAAGTGTCATTATTGTAAATTATAATACATCTGAATTATTGGACAATTGTATTGATTCAGTGCAATTGAAAACAGAGGATGTCGATTATGAGATAATAGTAGTAGATAATAATTCTGAAAAAGGATCACTCGATCATCTTATCAAAAAATACCCTACGGTAAACTTCATTTTTTCGGAAGAAAATTTAGGATTCGGCCGTGCAAATAATCTGGGTGTTTCCTATGCTAACGGGAAATATTTGTTTTTTCTGAATCCCGATACCCTTCTAATTAATAATGCAATATTGATTTTGCTAAACTATATAGAAAATGATTCTCAAGTGGGCATCTGCGGTGGAAATTTGTATGAGGAAGATTTAACTCCGGCTTTATCTTATTATGAAATGAGCCCTTACTCAAGATACACTCAAGAGTGGCTTACTCTTTTAGGCCTAAGTCGTCCCAAAAACTATCACGATGACAACCGGATTAAAGCGGTTCGGGCAATAATCGGAGCAGATTTGCTTATAAGAAAAGAAGTCTTTGATACATTAGGTGGTTTCGATCCAGACTTTTTTATGTATTTCGAAGAGCTATATCTTTGTAACAGAGTTAGAGAATCAGGCTATAAAATTGTTGCGATTCCCGAAGCTCAAATTATTCATATAGGAGGTGCTGCTGCCGAAAACAAAGATGAAGAGCTTCACAAATGGTCATATCAAGAACATTGGTATAGCAGATTTATTTACTTTCATAAAACAGAAGGACGGTCTAAAACCACATTGATATATTATGGACATATTCTTAAATTGAAGATTGCCACTCTTGTTTATTCAATAAAAAAATCTCCTGAAAAAATCGATTATTGGAAGAAAAAATCGGAAGTGCTGAAGAAAACATATTCAAGATATTGTCAATACCTGAAAAGGTAAGTCATTCTATTATACATTTTTCCTCTATCGAGATACCGAATAAGGCAAAGTCATATTTAGCCGGATCTTCCGGATCGAGTATTCTCAAATTATTTGTAAGTTCCACCGCTGCTTGCCAATCCGGTTTGTCTCTTCGAAGCAGGCCTGTTTTGCGGGCTGTACGTTCTACATGAAGATCCAGCGGACAGATAAGCTGAGATGGCTTTATCCTAGTCCAGATACCGAAATCTACACCCTTGTCATCTTTCCTTACCATCCACCTCAGAAACATATTCATCCGTTTACAAGCCGATTTTTGCACAGGAGAAGGGATATGTTTACGGGTTCGGGTTGGTGCATCGGGATATGAAAAGAAATATGAACGAAAGTGATTCAACCCTGATTCTACATCCATATTTTCTTTAGGAAAGAAGGCTACTTCAAGGCTTTTATGATTCGAATAATGCCTTTGCATAAACTCAATACAATAGAGCAAATCTGTATCGTTGAATGTCCGATGCTTAAAATTCAGGAGCTTTTTCAGATCGGAATCGCTATGCCCTGTGATGAAATCGTAAGGAGCATTGTCCATCCTTTGAGCCAACTCTTTGCATTTATTTATAATAGTCTTTCGCTGCCCCCATGCGAATATGGCAGCGAAGAAACCCATTATCTCCTTGTCTTGCTTGAGTTCGAAACTATGAGGAATACTGACCGGGTCGTTGGGTATAAAATCAGGTGTATTATACTGCTCAACTTTTTTGTCGAGAAAATCTTTTAATCTTAATACGTGTATATTTCCCATATTTAATACTTTGAAGGATGAAGTTATAAAAAAATAGCCCGGCTTTATACCAGGCTATCTCCTTTTATGATCACTTTTTAGAATAATAGATTTCTAATGTCGCTGTTTGCTAGATATTTAGCAAATTCAACATCATTAGCTATATCCAATTTTGAAGCGCCTTTGTCAATAGCTGATTTTAAATTTCCAGCCACGCCGGCAGCATTATTTGTTCTTGCAGCTACAATAGCAGCCAAATAATAAGATGTAGCATCTTTGCCCGGAACTACATCTAATGTTTGTTGAGCTTTATTGTAATTTTTTGTCAATATCTGAGCCAATGCCGCATTGTTTGATTTAGTATCGCCAAACGATTGTGCTGCTCTGTTATAGTCACCTTTTTGGATGTATAACAAGCCTAAAGTTTCACCCAGAGAGTTTGAGCCTGCTGCATTACCTAATAGTTGTTCGGCTTTCGCTGTGTTCCCTTCCGACAAAGAGATCAGTGCAAGGTTCATATTTGCCTCAGGTGCGCGAGACGATAGTTGAGCTGCCTTGTTAAAAGCCTGTATTGCTTTAGATGTTTGTCCATTTTGGAAGTAGTATGCACCAAGATTATTCCATCCACGATAATCGTTAGGGAATTTTTGTGTGATAGCAGTATATACTCTTTCTTTTGAGACGCCGTCCAAGTTAGCTGCATAAAGCAATTCTTCCACAGCTAGTTCAGAGATACCATTTCCTGTTGCAGCAATTTTCAGTTCTTCATCTGTTTTACCAATTACTTCTACATTAGCCATCAAGCGGGAGCGCCGAAGTTTAGGTAAAATAGTTTCAGCCAAATCACTGTACACTACCGAAATATTTTTAATTTCTTTTTCTCTGGTTTCAGGATCGGGATACATAGACAATACTCTTAATACAAGGTCTTTGTCCTGAAGGCTGGATGCCTGTACCAATTTTTGGAATCCGTCCCAGTCCTGGGCTGTGTATTTTGAATTAATTTCAACATCCAAATTATTTTTCTTAAAGTCTTTGCTTAGATATCCGGAAGTGTTCTTTTCGCGTTGTTCCGCTAATTTATCATTCAATTTATAACCTCCATCAGGAGAAGCATATGCAGATACCTCAATATTTACGTTCTTACGTTCGTTTTCGTCGGCTTCTTTTACAAGATCTTTCCATGCGTTCAGATTAGTAGAGTTGAGTTCACTTGAACGTAATTCAGCTTGTTGTATAAGGAACATGATGTCTGCATCATACGTTTCTTTGATTATGCGTTGGAACGCGTCAGGTGCTACAGCTGGAGTTGATGTAGCTGCGCTTGCCAATGCCGGGGTTGCAATTACCCCATCGGCAATTTTAACATCCGAAAATCCTAATATTTGTTTGTTACCTCTGAAGAAATCGAAGCGAAGAAATAGTTCGGATTTTTTCATCGCAGGGGTGTAATCAAATTCGGATTTCATTGTGATTGTTCTTCCTGCTTCGTAAGGAACAACAATTCCATTTCCGGCTACTTTTTCACCCTGATATGTATAGGCTGTGCCTAGAGCTTCTCCATTTTGATATTTCAAAACAGGAGTTACTACAATCGTAGTATTTTTTTCGAACCATTTAGCGGGAAAGCGTCCGTCTATAGTAACCGGAACTTTGTTTGCCACAAGTTCAAGGGGTGATGGAGTAGTGGTAAACAGCGAATTAGATAAAGGTGGTAAGTTTTTTTTACTACAAGATGTCGCCAATACAGCAGCAAGAGCAACCACCGATAGAATTAGATGTAAATTCAGTCTCTTCATAGATTTTTTGAGTTAATAGATTTATTGTTATTTTTTATTTGGACTTCCTTTATACAAAGCTAATTTTTTTATTTCTGATATTAAAATGCTTTACTTCAATTTTAATTATTCATTACTTTTTTTAATCTTTTAGTAATTTGACGCTTAGCGAAGATGGTGTATAAATACCTTTTTCGCTAAGGATGGTATATATTTTTTCGTTAAGGGCAACGTTTACGGTCGCATAATCACCACTATTTACCCAAACCCGTATAGTAACATCGATAGAGCCATTGTTTACAAGAGTTAATCCCACAAATGGTTGAGGAGTTTCCTTTATCAGAGTATCCTCTTTTATGATAGATAGTAATGTGTTTTTTATATCTTCAATATTGATTCCATAGTTTATGTTGAATGTAATATCCACCCGTCTTTCCTTTTGTGCGGATATATTTGTTATTGTGCCGGTCGATAGTGGGCCATTTGGCACGTATATGGTCCGGTTATCAGCAGTCAGAAGGATTGTGTATAGTATTCCTATCGATTGTACTGTTCCGTCTATGCTTTGAGCAATGATTCTGTCTCCGACTTTGAATGGTTTATTTACCAACAGCATAACTCCTCCGGCAAAATTGGAGAGATTTTCTTTCATGGCCATACCAATGGCAAGTCCTGCCGCCGCAAGTACCGCCGCGAATGACGTCGTCTGGATTCCCAGTATATTTACAATGATAAGGAATAAAATTATTTTAAACGTTATGCTAGCCAGACTATCGAGAAAACTTATGACGGTTTTTTCAACTTTTCTTCTGGCAAGGAAACGATTGATGAATTTACGTAACCAGCTTATAATCCATCGCCCGATAATAAACACAACAAAAGCAGCGAGAAGTTTCAACCCTAATGTTAGGGCATGGTCAAACAATTGGTCAAAAAGTTGATCTAATTTGGATAACTTCACTTCGGAAGAAATATCTTGGGGGAGAATGTCAAGTAGCATATAAATGAGATTTAAAGATTCAAAGATTCAAAGATTGTTGACTACTAACTACTAACTACTAACTACTAACTACTGACTACTAACTACTATCTTTCTTTTATGTCTATCCTGAGATTTAGTTCGTCTAACTGTTCCTGATCGATGACCGATGGCGCGTCTATCATGACATCCCGCCCCGAATTATTTTTAGGGAAGGCGATACAATCCCGGATACTGTCGAGCCCTGCAAATAAAGAAACAAGACGGTCAAGCCCAAAAGCCAAACCTGCATGTGGAGGCGCTCCGTATTTGAATGCATTCATCAAGAAACCGAACTGGGCTTGAGCTTTTTCTTCGGTGAATCCCAATACCCGGAACATCTTTTGTTGCAATTGGCTGTTGAAGATACGCACAGAACCGCCTCCAACTTCTACTCCGTTGATCACCATATCGTAGGCATTGGCCCGTACAGCACCCGGATCAGAATCGAGCAAAGCTATATCTTCGTCTTTAGGGCTGGTGAATGGATGATGTTTAGCAAAGAAACGTCCTAACTCTTCATCTTTTTCCAATAGAGGAAAATCAATAACCCAAAGACAATTGAATTTGTTTTTGTCACGCAATCCAAGTTGTTCACCCACTTCAAGACGAAGCTCGCATAATTGTTTTTGAGCTTTTTCTGTTTCACCACATATAATAAGAATGAGGTCTCCCGGCTCAGCCTGGCAGCGCTCCGCCCATTTTTTCAGATCATCCTGATTGTAGAATTTATCTACAGATGATTTTAGTGACTCATCGGCTTCGTAACGCACATAGACTAAGCCTTTAGCTCCTATTTGCGGACGTTTTACGTAATCAGTAAGCGCATCCAGTTGTTTACGGGTATATGTCGCAGCTCCTTTGGCACATATCGCTCCCACATATTCAGAAGAATCAAAAACTACGAAATCTTTTCCGGTAGTAAGGTCTTTGATCTCAACGAACTCCATACCAAAGCGTGTGTCCGGTTTATCCGATCCATAATATTTCATGGCATGCGCATAGGTCATGCGCGGAAAATCGGGTATCTCAATATCTTTAACAGCTTTGAACAGATGTTTGGTCAAGCCTTCGAACATGTTAAGCACATCTTCTTGATTGACATACGACATTTCACAGTCTATTTGTGTAAATTCCGGTTGACGGTCGGCACGCAAATCCTCATCACGGAAACATTTTACAATCTGAAAATAACGATCGAAGCCCGATACCATCAACAATTGCTTGAATAGCTGAGGCGATTGAGGTAAAGCATAAAACTCACCCGGATTCATCCGGGAAGGAACAACAAAGTCGCGTGCACCTTCGGGTGTAGAGCCTATCAGAACAGGAGTTTCTACTTCCAAGAATTGACGTTCGTCCAAGTAACGGCGTGTTTCGAATGCTATCTTGTGACGAAGTTCCAAGTTTTTACGTACTGTATTGCGACGCAAATCCAAATAACGGTACTTCATACGGATATCGTCACCACCATCGGTTTCATCTTCGATAGTGAATGGCGGAACATCGGATGTATTAAGTACAACCAGCTTATTTACAACAATTTCTATTTCGCCGGTTGGAATATTCAAATTCTTGCTCGAACGCTCTTGTACAGAGCCTGTTACTTGTAACACATACTCACGTCCAAGTTTATTCGATTGTTCGTATAGGTCCGCGTTCACATCTTTGCTAAATGCCAATTGTGTGATTCCATAGCGGTCGCGCAGGTCAACAAAAGTCATTCCTCCTCCCAGTTTGCGTACTCTTTGTACCCATCCGGCAAGGGTTACTTGTTTATTCGCATCCTTCAGGCTAAGTTCTCCGCACGTATGATTTCTGTACATAATATTTTGTCGTATTTAGTAAACTTGTTTAATAATATCCACAGCCAGACTATCTACTTTGCCTTCTATAGCCTTGACAAAGGCTTTGAAGTGAGCGCTTCCGTTATGCAGATCTATTGCCGACTGGGATTTCCAGACTTCGAGGATCGTATATTTCAGCGGATTTTGGCAATCCTGATGAAGATCGTACGAAATGTTTCCGTCTTCTTTACGTGTTTCATCCACCACAGTGTGCAATATTTCTTCCATCTCTTTCCGGTATGTAGCTTTTACTACAATAGCAGCGATAATCTTTAATTCCGTCATATTGTAAATATTAGTGTTTTAAGGCTACAAAAATATAGATTTTATTTGTGTTTCGTATACATTTTACGCTAATGTTTAAAACAAAAAAGCACTATACTTGGCTGTATAATGCATTTTTTGTAGTTGTATATATTTTATTTACACAAACGGAGAAAATCGGATACGATAGATTCGCTTACACCATTTTCCTGAGCTTTCAGAAAATCTTCTTTAGCCATTCGTTTATCGTACTGGGCTAACCGCAACTGCCCTCTGAGTATATAAATCAACGGATCGCTGATTCCGAGTTCCAAGGCTTTGCTGATATCTTCGTTTGTTCGCGCCAATTTATTCAATTGCAGGTAGCATTCGGCACGGTTAAAATAAAGCTCTGCGTTCGATTTGTTTTTGTATATCAGATCGGTATAGTATTCTTCGGCCTCCTTCCAGTTGCCTCTTCTTTTCATTATAAGGGCTATTCCCATTTTACCCTGAAGGCTTTCGGGAACAATGGAGACTATTTTTTCAAAATCGTCTTCGGCAGATAACAATTCTTTGTTGTAAAGATGCAATAAACCGCGACGATACAGGGCATCCAGATCGTTAGGATCGGAGAGTAGTATGGCATTATAATCCTTCATCGCCTCTCCGTATTCTCCCATTTCACAGTATAAGGCAGCCCGGCTTTGTCTTAAAAATATTTTCTCAGGATATCTATCAATGGCAATATTATAGGAGACAAGCGCTTCGTCAAACTTTCCTAAATTACGCTGTATTGTTCCCAGGTTTACCATCAACATAATGTTGTTAGGATTGGCCGGTTCTTTCCGCAAAGCTGCTTTTAGGGCCTGTTCGGCAGAAAAGTAGTCTTTCTTATCCAGATAATCCATCGATTTGGTTACCATTTCTTCATATGTTTGGGCTGAAAGCATGGTAGCGCAAAGAAGGAGGGAGATTATAACAAATATTTTTTTCATTAATTATGGTAAATGTTGCTGCAAATGTACCTTTATTTAACTTATCCGGTAAAGCTATATTGCCTAAAAAGAATTAAAAAACTATAGGCAAGCTTTAAAATTGTTATTCAGTTTTTTTACTTTACTTGTAGTATGTACCGAATCGTGGCAATAAATAAGCGTATAGTTCTCCTTTTCTGCCTCTATAAGAAATCGTTGCTTTTCTTTTGCTGAAGTTAAAGCGCATATGTCATACGCAGAAATCCATTCTAAAGGAACGTGTGCGGAGGTTGGGATTAAATCGCCGGGAAAGGTGTATGTACCATGATTTTCAATTTCTATATAGGCAACGAGTTGTCCGGCGCTATGCCCGTCAAATAACCTTAAACTAAATCCATTGCATATTTGAATATCATCAGTTACCAGATTTAATAGCCCGGCTTCATTTATTGGCATAATGTTTTCGGCAAATATTGAATCTTCTTCCAACAGATTGGGGCTTTGGAAGTTTTCCCATTGTTTGAGGCTTAACCAATATCTGGCGTTTTTGAAAGTTGGTACTATGTTCCCATGTTCATCTTTCCGGGTAGCATGCCCGCAGTGGTCGAAATGGAGGTGAGTCAATACGACATCGGTTATTTCCTCCGATCCGTACCCCAGATCGTGAATCGCATCTTCTATATTAATTAACGAATAAGGCTGATAATAAGATGTCTTATCGAGAAATTTGTTACCCATTCCCGTGTCGATGAGTATTTTCCTGTCGTTGGATGTAACTAAAGCGCATCGCATGACTAGAGAGCATAGGTTTTCATCGTTCGACGGATATTTGCGCGACCAGGCACGCTTGGGTATAGCGCCAAACATAGCCCCTCCGTCTGCCATAATATATCCACTGTCAATTATATCGATTTTGTGCATAACGTTTCTTAAATACAGGACTAAGATACAAAGAAGGGACGGTTTCACAACTATCCCTTCCCTTCTTAACACTAATATAAAACTAACATATACTATGATAAAAACAGGTAAAAAACCAACTAAACAATCTATCTAACACACTATGAAAAAAGTAAATCTATACCTGTTTTGATAATACAACGTCATTTATAATATCTTTGTTCAGAATTTATGCATTTATTTTTTCTATCGAAAGTGAAGGGGATGACAGGCAGGCTGCCCAAACGGGAATACTTGCCGTACAAAGAGCTTAAATCCATCGCTTCAATAATACGGTTTACTACGCGTACAGGATCGGTATCAGGGATTAACTCACCTAAAACAAATTATCGTTGGTAGTGCAGGATTTAAACATTATATTTGCTCTATGTGATGACACTTAAAGATACAAATCTTTAAGCACATTGGCAAGTCTTCGTTTAGAGAAATGAGGACTTGCTGCTTTTTTATACAACGCAAAAAAAGGCCATCTCAAATCTATTTTGAGACAGCCTCTTTTCTGCTATATCAAAATCAACTTTGACTACTGTATCTTAAAGTACCCAAGATCTTCACGGTCAAAACCCATCACGTAAGAATGCATCTTATTTACTTCTGCCTGACCGTAGCTTACATATACCTCAGCTGAACGACGGAAGCTTTCATTCTTATTTGCATCCTGCAGTAGCAGGTATCCAAGAACACAATGCGCAGCGGATTCTACGAGACGGCGTGCATGGAAATCAAGATATTCCTGATCTTTCAGTTCAGTAACCTTAGCCACTATTTCTTCATGCTTAGCTGTCATTCCGACCAGCTTTTGTTTCAGATCTTCCAGTTCCGGTTTATACTCTATGGCTTCATATTCCCGGATTTGTCCGATATATGTACCGGTGGTGACGTGGCGTATAGCAGCAACCACCTGCAACTGTGTCGTACCTTCATATATGTTGGTGATACGTGCATCACGATATAATCGTTCGCAAGTATAATCTTTCATAAAGCCCGAACCGCCATGTATCTGGATAGCATCGTATGCATTCTGGTTAGCATATTCTGTTGTCATACCCTTACCCATAGGAGTGAAAGCGTCTGCCAACTTGCTGTATTTTTTCATTTCCTGACGTTCTTCCGGCTCTAATTTGCGTTCGCGGCTAATATCTTCTAAAGCCTTGTACACATCTACAAAACGGGATGTTTCGTATAACATCGAGCGTGATGCATCAGCTTTAGCCCGCATCAGTGCAAGCATTTCGTATACAGCAGGAAATTCGATGATTGCTTTTCCAAACTGTTTGCGTTCCTGGGCATAAGCATAACCTTCGCGATAAGCAGCCTCGCTGATACCTGTGGCCTGTGCCATGATACCAAGGCGGGCACCGTTCATCAAAGCCATTACATATTTAATAAGCCCTAGTTTGCGATCGCCGCAAAGCTCGGCTTTGGCGTTTTTATATACCAATTCGCAAGTAGGAGAGCCTTTAATACCCATTTTATTCTCTATGCGGCGAACATCAACACCTCCGTTGCGTTTGTCATAAATAAACATAGAAAGTCCACGGCCGTCTCTTGTCCCTTCTTCCGAACGGGCTAATACCAAGTGGATGTCAGCATCTCCATTAGTGATGAAGCGTTTCACACCGTTTAAGTACCAGCAATCGTCTTTCTCGCTATATGTTGCTTTCAACATAACTGCCTGAAGATCTGAGCCTGCATCAGGTTCGGTCAAGTCCATCGACATGGTTTCTCCGGCAGCAACACGAGGTATATAACGTGCGTGTTGCTCTTCATTTCCAAACTCATACATTGTTTCCGCGCAATCTTGCAAAGCCCATATATTACCGAATCCGGCGTCGGCATCCGATACCATTTCAGCAGCCATCACATATGGAGTGATAGGGAAATTCAAACCGTTGTAACGGCGAGGCATTGTTATGCCCATCAAACCGGCTTTGCGTACAGCATCAAGATTTTCTTGCGTGCCGGATGCATAGGTGACACGCCCTTTGCTGACTGTCGGGCCATCATGGTCAACACCTTCCGCATTCGGAGCGATGGTATTGGCACAGATTTCACCGACTATTTCAAGCACTTTTTCGTAGCTGTCCATAGTATCCTCAAAATCTACAGGAGCATAATCGAATTTATCTTTGTCCGCATAATTGCGTTCTTTCAGTTCTACTATTCGCTTCATCAACGGATGGTGAAGATGATGCTTCAAACTGGGATTGTCTATATAAAAATTGTCCATAATTTTTTAGTAGTTAGAAGTTGGTAGTTAGTAGTTAGTAGTCAGCAGCAGTGTTTTGCTGCAAAGATCGCGAATAGGAGAAAAGCATTTTCTGTATAGTTGTTAAATCTTTATATAGCAGATCGCTATCATATTCGTTAACGTACTGAAGGTCTTTAGATAGAATGATATAATATTTACACTCATTGATAGAGCCTTCCGCTATATTGTAAAAACGCAATTTATCTTTGGACGACTTTTTCCCATATCCTTCGGCGATATTTGCCGCAATAGAGGTAGCTGCTCGGCGATATTGTGAAGTAAGGGCAAATAATTCTTCTTTTGGATAGAGCTTAGTCTTTTTATAAACATCCAAAACGAAAAGATGAGCTTTTTGCCATACTATTAAATTTTCAAAACTGCTACTTCTGTTTTTTTCCATATTGCTACTTGCTACAATCTACTTTCTACTACCTACTCGGTTTATTTTGTATTCTTTTTGTAGTATTTAATCATTTTAGGAATCACATCTTCTACCGCGCCGGTTATCACATAATCGGCGATCGTATTGATAGGAGCATTAGGGTCGCTATTGATCGACAGAATAATAGAACTTTCCTGCATACCTGCAATATGCTGGATTTGTCCTGAGATACCGCAAGCTATATATAGTTTAGGGCGGACGGTTACTCCGGTTTGTCCTATCTGGCGTTCATGTTCTGTGTATCCTGCATCGACAGCAGCACGCGAGCCACCGACCTCTCCTCCGATAAGGGCAGCCAGGTCGTGAAGTAATTGGAAGTTTTCCTTCGAGCCAACACCATAACCTCCGGCAACAATAATAGGAGAGCCTTTGATGTTTGTTTTGCTCTTTTCTATCTGTCTATCAATAATACTTACTACAAAATCTGCATCAGTAACATATTTACTAATGTCATATTTTTTGATCTCACCTTTATGAAGTGGATTGAAAACCTCTTTCTTCATCACACCTTCGCGTACAGTTGCCATTTGCGGACGGCAGGAAGGGTTAATGATAGTAGCTACAATATTTCCTCCGAATGCAGGACGGATTTGGTAAAGAAGATTTTTATAAACCTTGTTTTCCTTTTTTTCTTCATGATCACCTATTTCCAGCGAAGTACAGTCGGCTGTCAGGCCACTGCCTAATGCTGAAGATACACGCGGACCAAGGTCACGGCCAATACTGGTTGCTCCCATCAGGGCTATCTGAGGTTTTTCCACTTCAAATAGTTTTACTAAAATTGCAGTGTGGGGAAGAGACGTATAGGGATACAAGCGACTATCATCGAATAGATGAAGTACATCCGGCCCATATGGAAATATTTGTTCTGCAATACCGTCTAATTTGTGACCGATTGCCACTGCTTCCATTTTGCATCCCAAAGTAGTGGCTAAAGTACGTCCTTTGGTAAGCAATTCGAGACTGACATCTGATACGATGCCGTCTTCTATTTCGCAATATACATATAAGTTGTTCATTATTCTACAGTAGTTAGTAGATGGTAGATAGTAGTAAGTAGTTGACAGGAGTTTTTTGTAATTTTATATTAACTACAATCTCCTTACTACTAGCTACTTCATCATCCTATGGTATGATTTAATATTAATTCTTTCATTAATTCGTCGATAGCCTCATCCGTTGGCTCAAGGGTTTTATTTTCTTTAGATTGGAAAATAACATTTTCTATAGATTTTACTTTCGTAGGAGATCCCGATAGACCGCATTGGGTTGTATCTGCATTTACATCTGCTACACTCCATTCTTGCAAATCGAGATAAGGACGGTTGCTGAACAACTCTGTATAGTCTATAGTATCAGTTTGTTTTTCGGTAACGGTCTTTGCATGCTTATATTTCTGTACGAATTTAGCATTACGGGGACGACATGCCGGCGCGCTACCGTTTACTGTAATAACTATTGGCATTTTTGCCTTGACTGTTTCCACACCACGTTCCAGACGGCGCTTTACTGTTATCTTCCCACCTTTTACCTCAAGAATTTCTTCGGCATAGGTAATTTGGCTCAACCCTAACTTCTCGGCTACCTGAGGCCCTACTTGTGCAGTATCACCATCGATTGCCTGACGTCCACAGATGATCAGGTCATAATCCTTAATCTTACGGATTGCCATAGATAAGGCATACGATGTAGCGAGTGTATCGGCTCCGGCAAATGCGCGGTCGGTCAACAAATAACCACCATCGGCACCTCGGTATAAGCCTTCGCGGATAACTTCAGCTGCGCGTCCCGGCCCCATTGTTAATATAGTAATTGTTGTTCCCGGATAAGCATCTTTCAGGCGGAGAGCCTGCTCCAATGCATTTAAGTCTTCCGGATTGAAGATTGCCGGCAGAGCGGCGCGATTGACCGTTCCATCAGCTTTCATGGCGTCCTTACCCACATTTCGTGTATCCGGAACCTGTTTAGCTAATACAATAATTTTTAAACTCATAACGAATTTTAATGTGTTAGATATTTGGTTTAAATAAATGATATTCGGTTTTTTCCAGTATGTAAATATACTGAATCATTCTCTAAACAAGAGCATTTTGTAGCTGAAAAAAGCTAAAGAGAACAAAGTATAAACAAAAAAACTTTTCAGACAGCCTCTCCTATCAGTTTATTATATCTTTTATCTTAGTTTTGCCCCTAATTCATCTTCCAATGATTTCTGTATCTTACTCATAACAGCATCAATCTGTTTATCGTTAAGTGTTTTTTCTTCATCTTGGAGTACGAAATTTACCGCATATGATTTTTTCCCTTCAGGCAGGTTCTTACCTTCATATACATCAAATAAAGAAATCTCTTTCAACAGTTTTCGTTCAGCCTTATATGCTATTTTTTCTACTTGGTCAAACAGTATATTCTTATCTAATAATAATGCCAAATCACGTTTTACGGCAGGGAATTTAGAAATATCGGCATAAGTAATCGTATGCTTTCTGATTTCTTTCATTAGCATATCCCAATTCAGCTCGGCGAAATAAACTTCAGCATTGATATCGTGTATTTTAAGCCATTTTTTGCTGATAATACCCAATGTGCCTAGTGATTTTCCTTTTCCTTTAGCTTGAATGTCCAAAGCTGTACTGTATATCTCATTTGAAAATTGGGCGTACTCATATCTGGTAGATGGAATACCCAGCCGTGTCAATATATTTTCGACATAAGCTTTTAATTGATATACCGAAGTTTTTTCGTCCGGCGCGGCCCAACTGTTATCGATACTGTTTCCGCTTAACCATAAACCAAGATGAAATTCTTCACTGTATTCCCGTAAATTTTCTCCCTCCGTTTTTTTGCCGGCATCGAAGAAATAACAGTTGCCGAACTCATAGAACTTAATATCAGGATTCTGACGGTTACGGTTGTAAGATATGCTCTCCAAGCCTCCATGCAACAGAGTTTGGCGCATAACCCCAAGGTCCGAACTTAGCGGATTTATCAGATGCACGCAGCTTGAGATAGGGTATGCCTCAGAGTTGTTATAATAAGATTCCTTTGTCAGGGAGTTGTTCATGATCTCATTAAACCCACAGCCTGTTAGTTGCTCGGAAATGAGATTTTGCAAATCGTAACTCTTATCTGTTTGCGTTTCGTAAGACAAATTTGATTTTACACTATCACTCAATTCTATATTGTTGTAGCCATAAATGCGGAGAATATCTTCAACTACGTCTACATCACGCAGCACGTCTACCCTGTATGTAGGGATTTCCAATGTTAATGTATCGTTTGTCTCTTTCGAAATAACGATCTCCAGGCTGCTCAATATAGATTTAACGGTCTCTTTATCTATGTTTTTCCCTATCAAAGAATCTACCTTCTGATAAGAAAGCTCTACTCTCGGTTTTACAATAGGGGTAGGGTAAACATCTTGTATTTCTCCTGTGATTTTTCCACCTGCCAATTCTTTAATCATCAATGCCGCGTACTTCAATACATAGATGGTATCGTTCGGATCACATCCGCGTTCGAACCGGAAAGACGAATCGGTATTGAGTACATGGCGACGGGCTGTTTTGCGTATCCATGTAGGGTTGAAATAAGCACATTCGAGGAAAACATCCGTAGTACTTTCTGTAACGCCCGATTTAAGTCCACCGAATACGCCACCGATACACATGCCTTCTTGTGTATTGCATATCATAAGGTCGCGTTCGCTTAGCGTGCGTTCAGCTTCGTCTAATGTAATGAATTTAGTTCCTTCGGGTAATGTTTTTACAATAACCTCTCCTCCTGTTATGTGAGCTACATCGAAAGCATGAAGCGGATGCCCGAGTCCATGGAGGACATAATTGGTTATATCTACAATATTATTGATTGGGCGAAGCCCGATTAGAGCGAGTCTGTTTTTTAACCATTCCGGACTTTCTGTAACTTTTACATCTTTTATTGTTACTCCCGCATAACGAGGGCAAGCCTCTGTATTTTCCACTTTTACAGGTATACCTCCGTAAGGCTCATCTATATTGAACTTATCAACAGAGGGAGCCTTTAGCGTCCCTTTCAGTTTATTTTGTCTCAGATAAGCGGCAAGATCACGTGCAACACCGAAGTGTGAAGCTCCATCTATACGGTTTGGGGTAATATCCACTTCCAGTATATATTCACTTTTTACATTGTAATAATTTTTAGCCGGAGTTCCGACTTTAGCATCGGAAGGTAGTAGTATTATTCCCGCATGGCTTGTTCCTATACCTATTTCGTCTTCGGCGCATATCATACCGAACGATTCTGTACCTCTGATTTTCGATCTCTTTATTGTAAAGGATTCTTCGCCTGAATATAATTTTGTCCCTACCAAAGCAACGACAACCTTTTGTCCTGCGGCAACGTTGGGTGCACCACACACGATCTGAAGAGATTCACTTTCACCTACATTTACGGTAGTTACATGCAGATGGTCTGAATCGGGATGGTCGACACAAGTCAACACTTCTCCAATTACAAGTCCTTCCAGTCCTCCTTTTATTGTTTCTACTTCTTCTACTCCGCCGGTTTCCAGTCCTATGGATGTCAGTGCGTCGGCAGTTTCCTGAGGTGACAAATCGAAGTCAAGATAATCTTTCAGCCAGTTGTACGAGATATTCATATATTAATGTTTTTATTTTTCTGAAAAAGTTCGTCAAAAATACAAAATTTATTTCATTCGTTTGTTAACATAATAAGGTGAATAGGGCAACCGCATCAAAACAGTAGTCAGTAAACAGTAGTGAGTAGTGAGCGCTCATAACTTTTTAACTAAAAAGTAACAAACTTCTACAGTTCTTGCAGTAGTCAGTAGTTAGTAGTTAGTCAACAGTCAACAAACTATTACTTTGATCTCTATCTGCCATTTTAACTAAAAAGTAACAAACCTCTACAGTTATCAGTCAACAGTCAGCAGTTAACAACTCGTACCTCGTATCTCGTCTACTCGTAACTTTTTAACTAAAATGTAACAAACCTCTACAGTCATCAGTTATCAGTCAACAGTAAACAACTTGTACCTTGTATCTCGTATCTCGTCTACTCATAACTTTTTAACTAAAATGTAACAAACTCCACACTCATTTTTTAATTTGCTAATTCGCTAATTTTCAAATTAAAAATCGTATTTATAGATAAAACTAACGTATAGCTATAAAATTATCGGTCAATTATTTATTTTAGTTTGGACAAAGTCTCCTTTACTCGTCTCATTGCTTCAACAATATTCTCATCAGATGTAGCATATGAGAAGCGGATATAGTCGGGAGCTTCGAAGGCTAATCCACCTACACAAGCAACATGCCCTTCTTCCAATAAGAACATTGCAAGATCGGCAGACGTTTCTATTTTCTTGCCGTTATATGATTTACCGATGTAGTAACTGCATTCGGGAAACAGATAAAATGCACCTTCAGGTTTATTTACTTTAAATCCTTCTATCTCCGAAGCTAGTTTTACAATCAGATCGCGACGACGCATAAATGCATTACGCATATCTTCCACACATTGCTGATCTCCCAGATAAGCAGCTTCCGCCGCCTTCTGAGCTATGGATGAAGGTCCGGAAGTGTATTGCCCTTGCAATTTGTTACATGCCGAGGCTATCCATTGCGGAGCAGCCATCCAACCCAGACGCCACCCTGTCATCGCATAAGCTTTGGACACCCCGTTGATGATAACAACACGGTCTCTTATATTTTCAAATTGAGCAATACTTTCATGTTTACCAACATAATTGATATGCTCATATATCTCGTCAGCAATAATAATGATATTCGGATATTTAGCTAAAACATTAGCCAAAGCCTCCAATTCCGTTTTGCTATAAACACTTCCAGTCGGATTAGATGGAGCACAAAGAATAATCGCTCTTGTTTTTGGCGTAATAGCAGCCTCCAATTGTGCAGCATTTATTTTAAAATCTTGTTCAATTCCTGTACGTATAACACGGCTAACCCCTTCTGCCAGTTTTACCATTTCAACATAGCTAACCCAGCATGGAGCAGGTATAATTACCTCATCACCCGGATCTACAACGGCTAACAACGCATTGCAAACAGCCTGCTTAGCCCCGTTAGAACAAATAATTTGTTCCGGTCTGTAACTAAGTCCATTCTCTTTTTCCAGTTTTTTACAAATCGCTTGTCGCAACGATAAATATCCCGGAACAGGGGTATAGAATGAAAAATTACCGTCAATGGCCTGCTTAGCGGCTTTCTTTATATGTTCAGGGGTAAAAAAGTCCGGTTCGCCAACACTAAGGTTGATCACATTGATCCCTTGAGCTTTTAACTCATTACTCTTTTGTGACATCGCAAGGGTCTCCGATGCAGCAAGATTTGCTATGCGTGCTGATACTTGTGCCATTTCCGAAATTATTTTAATTAGTATTTTCTTTCTATCAAAAATTTTCAATCTACATTATGCAAGTCATGTCCCATTCGCTCTTTCTTCGTTCTCATATAGAAAGAATTATACTTGTTCAAAGTAACCTCTATCGGAACATTTTCGACTACTGTAAGTCCAAAGGACTCTAAACCCTTTCTCTTCACAGGATTATTTGTCAAGAGTTTCATTTTTGAGATACCAAGGTCTCGTAAAATGGCAGCCCCCACTCCATAATCTCTTTCGTCGGCGCGATACCCCAAGTGCAGATTAGCATCTACTGTATCATAACCTTCCTCTTGAAGTTTATACGCCTCCATTTTAGCCATCAACCCGATTCCCCGTCCTTCCTGATTAAGATAAACGATAGCTCCTTTACCTTCCTTTTGTATCATTTCCATCGACTTGTGTAATTGTTCTCCACACTCGCAACGTTGGGAACCAAATATATCACCGGTCATACATGATGAATGAACCCGCGCCAAGATAGGTTCATCCCTCTCCCATGTACCTTTTATCAAAGCAATATGTTCCAAGCCTGTAGACTTTTGTTTAAAAGGTATCAAATGAAAATCACCATATCGAGTTGGCATCATTACTTCTGCTCCCCTTTCTATCAACGACTCGCGTTGAAGTCTATATATTATAAGATCGGCGACAGAAATAAGCTTTAAATTAAATTGATCTGCCATCTCCCGCAATTCGGGCAAGCGGGCCATTTCTCCATCTTCTTTTTTTATTTCGATAAGTACTCCCGCCGGGTACATCCCCGCCAACCTGGCCAAATCGACAGCAGCTTCGGTATGTCCCACTCTGCTAAGCACTCCTTTTTCTTTTGCGCGCAATGGAAATATATGCCCGGGACGCCCAAAATCTTCAGGTTTAGTATCTTTCTTTGTCAGCGCTAAAATTGTCTGCGCCCTATCATATGCGGATATTCCGGTTGTAACACCATTTTTCAATAAATCGACAGACACTGTGAACGGAGTAGAATGGGACGATGTGTTGTGAGTTACCATCATAGGCAAATCCAGCTCTTCGCAACGTTCCGGGGTCAGCGGTGTACAGATAAGCCCTCTGGCATGGGTTTCCATAAAGTTGACTTTCTCCGCTGTTATAGATTCTGCTGCGATTATAAGATCCCCTTCGTTTTCGCGATCTTCATCATCCACTACAATGACAAAATTTCCTTTTCTTATTTCGTCTATAGCTTCTTCTACTGTATCTAACTTTATTTTGTCCATATATAGTTTTACCATTTTATGTTTTCTAATTCACTCGTCATTTGCTTCTTCAGATATTTATATAATCCCCATATGCAGAAGAAAGACAATATCATAATCCTTGAATTATTTTTCTTTATTGTTTTATCGATACTTCTATAAAAGTCGAAATAACAGATAAATGATTTTATGTAACATCCGATATATCCCAATGTGGCAATAAATGCTGTAAAAGTTAGTATATCCGATTCTATAATCATTTGTAATAACCAGAGAGTCAACACAGCAAAATATCCGATAATAGCTATCTTATAATTTTTGAGGAACGCGTAATAATAGCCCATCGACTCATTATAATCCAGACTTTTAATTCTAACATCGAAGAAGCTTGCTCCTTTTGTCTTTAATACACTCAATACAACGTCCAATGTATCACCTCCATAGCCATATTGCTGATGATTTTTTGCTACGTCTTTTAACGCATCAACACTCATAGACTCGAGACTCGAGATTATAGATGGATCTGCATTTAATGTTTCCAAAGCAGGAATTGCCGATTCGTCAATTATCATCTCATTGTCATATATAGCTTTTTTCTTTAAACCCAGTATCCTCCTAAAGAAATTGCCATAGGCTTCGGTATTGAACAGAGCTGAGTCATTCATGGCTTTATAGGTAAGGAACACACCCAAAGGAAATAATACCATCGAACTGAGCCACATGCCTTGCCATACAACCCATACTCCGTCACGAGCCAACTTATAGCCTACATTATCTATAATGTAGTAGATGATAAATAATATAACTGATACGACAACCGGCATACCCAATCCTCCTTTGCGTATGATAGCTCCCAATGGCGCGCCGATAAAGAAAAAGATCAGACAAGCAAATGATAAAACAAATTTCCGGTGCCATTCGATTTGGTGTAGGCGTATGTTTTTTTGCATGTTTATTTTCGGAATGACTTCCATCATATTAAACCGGCTATTTTCGGCGCCACTTGCCGCGATGCTCATATACTGAGAAGTTTCCTCTAAAGTAAAGGAACTCATCAACGAATCGAAATTAACCTTATCAGGCGCTTCGCCTTTGCTCCGGACTACTTGATCTTCTTTATTTTTTTGATATGAATCATTATTCCTATACGTAAGGTATGTATGTTTACCCAAAAGTTTCCTGTCCTGTATATTTAGGCTATCCATCTTATTGTTTAGAGAATCTATAGAATGAGATAGCTTAGCTATATTTTTCGATATTTGTGTTCCTTCAAGATTTGCCTCATCCATTCTATCAAACCCGCTATCGAACGAAATAACAATTTCTTTCTCTACAAAATTTTCCCTGCTATATGGCACAAACTGACTATTATGACTTGCATTTGAGGTAAGATCTGCCTGGCGAAAATTGGCAAATCGCTGACCTGAATAGAGATTTAATAATAGGTATTTTTTATCTTCAGTTACTCTCATTATCGCAGAATCGCAAACAAATACCGACATATTATCAAAACCTTCGGATGTATCATAAATCATTAGATCCTTCAACATTTTAGTTTTAGGGTCTTTCTTCTTTACATACAAACTAAAATTATTTATACCGCTATAAAACGACCCTTCCGGAATATCTAACTCAGGTGATTTTTGCTTAATAGATATCATTAAAGATCTAAACTTTACCTGAATACGGGGCATAGCCTCATCCTGAAAAAAGAAAGCTCCAATGGAAATACATGCCACTAGTATAACTAATGGTTGCATAGTTTTTAACAATGAAACGCCCGAAGCTTTGATTGCTAATAATTCGAGCCGCTCACCTAAACTCCCAAATGCCATAAGCGAGGCCAGCAGCAAGGATAACGGCAATGCCATTGGAATAAGATTAAGAGCTGCATATAGAAACAGTTCCGCGAGGACTATGTTATCTAAACCTTTACCCACAAAGTCCTCGACATAACGCCATATAAACTGCATTAATACGATAAACAAACATATAGCAAAGGTCATCATAAAGACCGGAATAAATGTTTGAATAATAAATGTATATAATCGCTTTATTCTTAGCATTAAATTATTATCTCAAAATCGACTACAAAAGTAGTAAAAAGAAAAATGTTCGTGTATATAATCTCTAGAAAGATATTTATCTTAAATTTTATTAGTAAGTTTTAGATTGTATATGAGGTTCTTCCGCGGTATCAAATAAATTAAATGAATTATTTTCACTCTTGATATTTGTATTATCAAAAATAATCTTCTATTTTTGCACCCGCTAATGTAATGTTGGCGGGATAGCTCAGCTGGTTAGAGCGCATGATTCATAATCATGAGGTCCGGGGTTCAAGTCCCCGTCCCGCTACAATGAAAATCAAGCACTTGCGAATTTAATTTTGTAGGTGCTTTTTTATTTTGCATAAAAATTGCATAAAATTATACGTAAGATACCCCCTACGGGGTGGGTGGGGGTAGGTATCCATCTGTCTTCAATTCTCAAAAACGCTACCCACCAAAATAACGAGTATAATCCTGGAAATGTCGCCATTAAAAAATTCCAGAAAAATTTTCCTGGAATTTTCAAAGTAACTGTTAGGAATTATCATAAAGCGTTATGATAATTCCTAACAGTTACTTAGTGTTGCCTGATATTTTATTATAAATTTGTAGTTATAATAAAATTATGAAAGTATAATGAAAGGAATTATTCTTGCCGGAGGCAGCGCTACAAGGCTTTTTCCCTTGTCGAAAGCTATATCGAAACAGATTATGCCTGTTTATGACAAACCGATGATATACTATCCTTTGTCCACATTGATGTTGGCCGGGATTCGTGAAGTGCTGATCATATCTACCCCTCATGACTTACCTATGTTCAGGAAGTTACTGGGGACAGGCGACGATTTGGGTATGAAGTTTGAATATATTGTACAGGAAGTCCCTAACGGATTGGCACAGGCATTTGTTCTTGGTGCGGATTTTCTGGCCGGCGAACCGGGTTGTCTCATTCTCGGAGATAATATGTTTCATGGTCAGGGCTTTTCTAAAATGCTAAAAGAGGCGGCATCTATCGAAAATGGCGCATGTATTTTCGGCTATTATGTGAAAGATCCGCGTGCATATGGTGTGGTTGAGTTCGATGACCGGGGTAAAGTAATTTCTTTGGAAGAAAAACCTGAAAAGCCGAAATCAAATTATGCTGTTCCCGGATTATACTTTTATGATAAAACTGTTACTCAAAAGGCAAAAGCTTTGAAACCTTCAGCCAGAGGGGAGTATGAGATAACAGACCTTAATAAATGCTTCTTGGAAGAAGGTTCTTTGAAAGTTCAATTGTTTGGGCGCGGATTTGCTTGGTTAGATACCGGCAATTGCGATAGCTTGCTCGAAGCCGGCAACTATGTAGAAACAATCCAGAACCGTCAAGGTTTTTATATTTCATGTATCGAAGAAATTGCGTGGCGCAACAAATGGATTGATAATAAACAGCTTGAATCTTTAGGCCGGAAGTTGGATAAAACTGCATACGGTCAGTATATACTTAGTCTGATAGAATATTGATAATTATATGAAATTTACAGAGCAAGAGTTAAAGGGTGTTTGGGTTATAGAACCTAAAGTGTTTCTCGACGAAAGAGGATACTTTATGGAATCATTTAAGAAAGAAGTTTTCGAACAATATATAGGAGCAGTAAACTTTGTGCAGGACAATGAATCGAAATCGACGAGGGGAGTCTTGAGAGGTTTGCATTATCAAACAGGAGGTTATGCTCAGGCAAAATTAGTTCGCGCGCTGCAAGGACGCGTTCTCGATGTAATTGTCGATTTGCGAAAATCTTCTCCGACTTTTGGGAAGCACTTAGCTGTAGAACTGACTGACGAAAACAAGAAGCAGCTTTTTATACCGAGAGGGTTTGCTCATGGCTTTTTGGTACTAAGTGAGGAAGCTATTTTTTCCTACAAAGTGGATAATATTTATAACCCTTCGCATGAAGCTTCCTTGTTGTGGTCTGATCCTACTGTTAATATCGACTGGAAAATAAACGAAAAAGAACTTCTCTTGTCTGCAAAAGATAAGTCGGGTAAACTATTCTCCGAAACTATCCTTTTCGACTAATGGCTAAGCCGATAAGAAAAAAGCCGGTCAGAAAGAAAGTTAGAAGAAAAAAGAAACCTGACCAGAAAATAAAATACATTTTTATTGCTGCTCTGGCCTTATGTTTGGGCATTGCAGCTTTCTTCGTAATTAAAGATTATTTTGGCGAAGATGAAACATTCGATTCTAATAAATATTTTGTCAAAGGCATAGATGTGTCTCATCACAATCCGATTCTGAATTGGGATAATGTTATGGAACAAGGCATAACTTTTGCCTATATGAAAGCTACCGAAGGTAATGACCATCAAGACCGGAACTATCCGTTCAATTACGATTTGGCACGGAAGTCTAATATTAAAGTCGGCTCATATCACTTTTATACTTTTGGACTGTCGGGAAAAGAGCAGGCCCGACATTTTTTGAAAACAGCCAGATTCAGTGCGGGAGACTTAATACCGGCAATAGATGTAGAACATTCTACAATAAATATTTACAGCAAAGATGATAAGTATGTGAGTCTGGTTATCCGGGAACTTAAAGTACTTGAGGACGAATTGTATGAGCATTTTGGAGTACATCCTGTTATATATACTAATAAGGACTGTTATAAGCTGTATATTAAGAAAAATTTTCCTTCTAATATTATCTGGATGTGTGATTTGCATAATGAACCGTCCGATAATACTAACTGGAGGATATGGCAATTTTCACACAAAGGAGAAATTCCGGGTATAGACGGGAATATCGACTTAAATTACTATCGTTATACATTCGATGGGTTTAAAGAATTATTACTACCTTGAGCATCCTAATATTCAAATTTATGAGATACAAATTCGTTATCATACTTTTATGCAGCATACTCTTAACTTCCTGTTTTGAGGAAGATAAGTATATCAATACCAAGAAAGGCAATTTTGAAGCTTTATGGAAAATAATGGATGAGCATTACTGCTTTTTTAATTATAAGAATATTGATTGGAACGAAATCCATACACGTTATTCGGAACGCATTAGCGAAAATATGGATAATGAAGCTTTGTTTACTGTACTGGGAGAAATGTTGGCTGAGGTTCAGGACGGACATGTTAATTTAGTAGCCAATCATAATGTCGCCCGCTATTGGAAATGGTTTGAAGATTATCCGGATAATTTCGATTCCAAAATACAAAAAAATTATATTGGAACCGATTACGGTATTGCCGGAGGACTAAAATATAAGATACTGGAAGATAATATAGGATATATTTATTATGGTAGTTTCTCCAGTGGTATTGGAGAAGCGAATATCAATCAGGTACTTGACCGCATGGCTGTCTGCGATGGAATTATTCTGGATATAAGGGATAATGGGGGCGGATTGCTTACCAATAGTGATAAGCTCGCTTCACATTTTTTTAATCAAAAAACGCTTGTTGGCTATATCATGCATAAAACAGGTAAAGGACACGACGATTTTTCGAAACCATATGAGATATATGTAGAGCCATCGGATGGTGTTAAATTCCAAAAGAAAGTGGTATTGTTGACTAACCGTAGTTGTTATAGCGCAGCTAATGATTTTGTCAATTCTATGCGCTATGCTCCTAATGTTACAATTGTCGGCGATAGAACCGGTGGTGGAAGCGGACTTCCTTTTTCGTCCGAATTACCGAATGGATGGTCTATACGTTTTTCGGCATCACCTATATTGGATGCTGAAAAGAACCACACAGAATTTGGTATCGATCCGAACGTAGATGTTGATATGACGGATGAGGATATAATTAAAGGAGTGGATACCATTATAGAAAGAGCCCGTGTGATTATAAAAAGCAATTGAAGGAATCTCAGCTCTATTTAATATAAAATATCATATTGATGTTAATATTTCGAAAATCATATATGTTGTTTGTTTCTTTTATGTGAAAATTATGTTGTAAAACAGTTTTTATTGCCATAATGTTTTGTTTAAAACTATTCAGATGAAAAACCTTTTTCATAACTTTGTCCTGATTTTAGAGATATTTAAATTATATTATTTTACGTTTTAATATCCAGAACTATGGAAAAGATAACAAAAGAAGCGGCGTTGAAATATCACAAAAATGGTCGTCCCGGCAAGATAGAGGTTGTGCCCACAAAACCATACAATACTCAAACCGATTTATCCTTAGCTTATTCGCCCGGAGTTGCAGAACCTTGCCTTGAAATAGAAAAAGATCCGCAATTAGCTTATGATTATACAACAAAAGGTAATCTTGTAGCCGTTATCTCTAATGGAACTGCTGTTCTTGGATTGGGCGATATTGGAGCCTTGGCCGGAAAACCAGTGATGGAAGGAAAAGGACTTTTGTTTAAAATATACGCCGGAATTGATGTTTTTGATATTGAAGTTGATGAAAAAGATCCGGAAAAATTTATTCAGACAGTAAAAGCTATATCTCCTACTTTTGGCGGTATAAACTTAGAAGATATAAAGGCTCCCGAATGTTTTGAAATAGAAAGAAGACTGAAGGAAGAACTTGACATACCCGTCATGCATGACGATCAGCATGGAACAGCCATTATTTCGGCGGCAGCTTTGCTGAATGCGTTAGATATTACCAAGAAGGATATCTCAAATGTAAGGCTGGTAGTGAATGGCGCCGGCGCATCGGCTATTGCTTGCACAAACTTGTATATGAAGTTTGGGGTGCGCAAAGAAAATATTATCATGTGCGATAGCAAAGGGGTCTTGACCACAAGGCGTACAGATCTTAATGAATCGAAAAAAGATTTTGCGATAGACAGTGAGATGAAAACACTTGATGACGCTATTGAAGGAGCGGATATTTTCTTGGGGCTGTCTACTGCTAATGTTTTGACCAAAGAGATGATTCGTAAAATGAACGAAAATCCAATTGTTTTTGCTTTGGCTAATCCTAATCCTGAAATATCATACGAGGAGGCGATGGAGTCTCGTGAAGATATTATCTTTGCAACAGGGCGTTCCGACTATCCTAATCAGGTGAATAATGTACTTGGTTTCCCTTATATATTCCGCGGAGCTTTGGATGTTCAAGCAACTTCGATAAACGAAGAAATGAAACTGGCAGCGTCAAAAGCCATAGCCGATTTGGCAAAAGAACTTGTACCGGATGTTATAAACACTGCATACGAAATAAAACGGTTGTCTTTTGGCCGTGATTATATTATACCGAAACCATTAGACCCAAGGTTACTTACTGCCGTGTCTGTAGCTGTCGCTAAGGCTGCCGTTGAAACCGGTGTCGCACGTAAAACGATAGACGATTGGGAAGCATACGGAAACAGATTGTCTGAAATGTTAGGCTATAGCAATAAATTGATTCATCGTTTGACAAACTTAGCTAAAAGTGACCCTAAACGTGTCGTATATTGCGAAGGTAATCATATCAATATGATTAAAGCCGCCGTATTCTCTAAAAAGGACGGTGTCTGCCATCCTATTCTGTTGGGAAGTGAAGAGCGGATTAAGCATATTGCCCGTGAAAACGGAATAGAGTTAAATGGTGTTGAAATAATAGACCATCGAAATATACGTGAGGATGATCGTAGAAGTCGTTATGCTAAGAAATTAAGTGATAACAAATCAAGGGAAGGTATCCGTTATCAAGAGGCATTTGAAAAAATGAGCGACCGCAATTACTTTGGTATGATGATGGTAGAAACAGGGGATGCAGATGCTGTTATTACCGGCATATATAGCCACTATCGTGAGTTTGCGCGTACAGCACTCGAAGTTATAGGTCTACAGCCTCAGTATAAGCATTTTGCAGCCATGCATATTGTGCAAACGAAGAGAGGACCGTATTTTCTCGCAGATACATTGATAAACCGTTGGCCTGAAGAAGATGTGTTGAAAGAAATAGTAAAACTTTCACATGATACGGTTGAATATTTTGCAACGGAGCCTGTTATGGCTATGTTATCTTTTTCTAACTATGGAGCTGATGATGATGGTAGTCCGAAAAGCATAACGAATGCTATTAAATATTTTCATGAGAAATATCCGGAATACAATATAGATGGAGAAATGCAGCTGAATTTTGCAATGAACAAGGATCTCAGAGACAGGGCTTTCCCATTTAATTCTATTAAGGGTAAAGATGTGAATACATTGATATTTCCAAACCTCAGCTCGGCTAATATATCCAGTAAGCTACTTATAGAACTGGGCATTGCCGGAGAGAGTATTGGCCCGATACAGATGGGGTTGCGCAAAGCTGTACATTTTACAGATATAGAAAGTTCGGTGCGGGATATTATTAATTTGACGATTGTCGCTGTTGTAGACGCAATAGCCCATAGTGGGAGTCTTGAGCAATAAAACTATACTTAAATGGTTGAAAAAGAGGGGATATGTTCAAGGTATTCCCTCTTTTCTGTTTTACTTTTTCGTAGCGCTATTGAGTATTTCCTGACTTCGACGGTATTTTTTTGTAATCGCATGATTTTCAGTGGTGTAAAATTTCGTTCGTCCACTACATTTTACATCTTTGTTTCCAACTTAAATGGTACTACATGCCTTTTCAGGTGCATTGCC
>NZ_BAAHWU010000037.1:0-31032 GCF_054601275.1 Dysgonomonas reticulitermitis
GTAGCGATATTTGGTTATCCAAACCAAATGTACTTGCAACCTATTGACATTATGTGTACTGCTGCGATTTTCCATTAACGTTGTACTTATGTAAGAATTTTAAACATTTATAGAAGCTAAAGCCTTGCACTAAAGTACATAGTTTTAACTAGCGAACCTGAAAAATAAACCGGAGTTAAATATTGATTTACCGGAAGTGACTTTGCTGGTCGCAGCTTACAATGAAGAAGATATTATAGCCGACAAAATGAACAATACCCGGTTATTAGATTATCCTAAAGAAAAACTCCACGTAGTTTGGGTAACAGATGACAGTACAGATAATACGGTGGGTATACTCAAATCTTATAGTGACGTAAGGGTTCTGCATAAACCGGAAAGAAGAGGTAAGACAGCAGCTATAAACAGGAGTATGACTTATATAAATACTCCTATTGTTGTACTTACCGATGCCAATGCTATGCTGAATAAAGAGAGTATAAAAAAATAGTTGCATTATTTGCTGACAGTAAAATTGGTTGTGTTTCGGGTGAAAAGAGAGTAAATATAGGATCGAAAGATACAGCTTCATCAAGCGGGGAAGGCATTTACTGGCATTACGAGTCTGCTTTGAAAAATTTGGATTATCGTCTATACTCGGTTGTTGGTGCGGCAGGCGAACTATATGCTATCAGGCGGGACCTGTTCGAACGTATTCCCAATGATACTCTGTTAGATGACTTTGTAGTATCTTTAAGAATAACCATGAAAGGCTATAAGATAGCATATTGTCCGCAAGCATTCGCCACAGAATATGGTTCAGAATCTATGCAAGACGAAGAAAAACGCAAGGTGAGAATAGCTGCAGGAGGAATACAGGCTGTATGGAGATTGCGATCGCTATTGAATATATTCAAATTTGGAGTTTTCAGCTTCCAAGATATATCACACAGGCTATTACGCTGGACAATAGCACCATTAGCTCTTTTCGCGTTACTGCCTTTAAACATACCGCTTTGCATACAATATTCCGGATCTGTATTGCCTGTAATATAATTAGTGCTGCAATGCCTGTTTTATCTATTGGGATTTGCGGGCTATATTAATTCTAAAAAAGAAATTAAGAACAAAATTCTGTTTGTCCCTTATTACTTTCTTTTTATGAATCTTAATGTCTTGAAAGCATATTCTTACCTGATTAAAAAGAATAATACGGAAATATGGGAGAAAGCGAAGAGAAAATCAGCTTAATATTAAATATTAAAGACCTGTAATCCTTTTGCTTTTCAGCATCGGATTAATCAGACCTATAAATTTGAATTATAAAAATACAAACTTATTTCTTTAGAAAGTCATGAATATGTTGAGCAGTTTCTCTTCCTGAAGCGATACATTTTACAACTAAAGATTGTCCGCTAACGCAATCTCCCGTAGCAAATACTTTAGTCGCGCTAGTCTCCCGATTTGCTTTTGTAGCAACATTTTTACGAATATCTGTATCCAATGACAACTCCTGCAACAATCCTTCTTGGATAGGATGAATAAAACCAAGGGCAAGAAATACCAAATCGATCTTCAATATTTCGGGTTTGCCGATTTCTTTCATCACATGATTTCCTTTATCATCTTTCTCCCACGCTATTTCGACTAATTCAACGGCTGTAAGCTTTCCGTTTTCGCCTATAAAACGTTTTGTGTTCAAAGACCAGCGGCGTTCACAACCCTCTTTATGAGATGAAGACGTTTTCAAAACAACAGGATACGGCTCAGGCCAAACATCTTCTAACTCTTCAAGGTTCTTTGGTTTTGGCAAAATTTCTATTTGCAAAATATTCGCTGCACCCTGACGGTTAGCTGTTCCTATACAATCCGATCCGGTATCGCCGCCACCGATAACCAATACATTTTTACCTTCTGCATTGATCAGCTGTTCGGCCGGAACATCTTCTTTTGCAACTAATTTATTCTGCATTGTAAGGTATTCCATCGCATAATAAACACCTTTCAATTTGCGGCCTTCAACAGGAAGATTCCGGGGGACTTGCGAACCTATAGCAATACATATAGCATCATATTCTGCTGATAGTTCCTTTGCTTTTATATCTTTTCCTATTTCGGTATTCGTTACAAATTTGACACCTTCTTCTTCCATCAACCTCAAACGGCGATCTATAATATTCTTATTCAGTTTGAAATCAGGAATCCCAAAACGTAACAATCCTCCTATCCGTGAACCTTTTTCATATACAGTCACATCGTGTCCCTTTTGATTCAGTTGATTAGCTACAGCCAAACCTGAAGGACCTGAACCTATAACAGCAACTTTCTTTCCCGTACGATGTTTTGGTACTTTAGGCTGTATGTATCCCTCATTAAAAGCTTGCTCTAATGCTGCGGCTTCATTTTCCCTGATAGTTACAGGTGCACGATGTATAGAGAGCACACATGATTTTTCGCATGGAGCAGGACAAATTCTTCCTGTAAATTCAGGAAAGTCATTGGTTTGCATCAGCACCTCGGCTGCCAGTTTCCAGTTTCCTTTATACATATAGTCCTGCCATTCGGGCATTTTATTACCCAACGGACAACCCCAGTGACAAAAAGGAATACCACAATCCATACAACGCGAAGCCTGTTCCCGCCTGTCCTCTGTATTTAGGGTTTGTTCGACCTCACCAAAGTCAAGGACACGGTCTTGTACCGGACGGTATCCGGCATCTTTTCTCTTTACTGTTAAAAATGCTTTTGGATTTCCCATTTTTCTTATAATTTGAAAATTCGAGAATTAGCAGATTAGCAAATGCATTTTCAAATTTGCTAATTCCCGAATTTGCTAATTGTCTTAATAATCAAATTCTACTTGTGCGATTTTTTTCTTAATCGCTTCTAATTTCTCGTCCTGTAACACTTTCTTGTATTCGATCGGTGTTATCTTCAAAAATCGTTCGACTTCAGTTGCCCAATTATCCAGAATACGCTTAGCCAAAGGACTATTTGTATAATTATAGTGTTTGGTGATCAATTCACGCAATTCACGCATATCATAATTATCCTCGATCAGAGTAAGTTCTACCATTTGCATATTACAATAGTAGTCGAAGCCGCCCTCTTGGTCATATACATAGGCTACCCCGCCGCTCATTCCGGCAGCAAAGTTGCGTCCTGTAGCGCCAAGCACAACAGTCCGTCCTCCTGTCATGTACTCACAACAGTGGTCTCCTGCGCCTTCTACCACAGCAATTGCACCACTATTACGTACACAGAAGCGCTCTCCCACTCTACCGTTTATATATATTTCTCCCGATGTAGCGCCATACAACAATGTATTGCCCGCTATTATGTTTTCTTCAGGTTTGAACCTTGCCACTGTCGGCGGTATAATTACTATTTTACCTCCCGACAAGCCTTTTCCAACATAGTCATTTGCATCGCCTTCGAGCCTGAAAGTAACTCCATGTGCGAGAAAAGCTCCAAAGCTTTGTCCGGCAGAACCCTTAAACGAATACTGTATTGTATCCTCAGGAAGTCCGGCATTGCCATAGCGTTTTGCTATTTCACCCGAAAGCATCGCTCCTACTGTACGATTGACATTATGAATTACACGAGACATTTGCACCGGCATAGACTTATCAATAGCCGGTTTAGCAGTTGCTATCAATTCCTCATCCAATACATTGTCCAGTTTATGTTCCTGATTTTTTATGTGATGGATAGCATTTTCTTTAGCCTCTTTAGGAAAATATATAAGACGGGAAAGATCTAACTTATTTAATTTACCTCTGTCTTTACTTTGCACATATTTCAATAAATCGGTACGACCAACAATTTCATCCAAAGACTTAACTCCCAATTCGGATAAATACTCACGAACTTCTTCGGCCAAAAAGTTAAAATAATTAACCAGATATTCACTGCGTCCTGCAAATTTCTTTCTTAATTCTTCGTCTTGAGTGGCAACGCCTACCGGACAAGTATTCAAATGGCATTTTCGCATCATGATACATCCAAGAACAATCAAGGCGCTTGTCGCAAACCCAAATTCTTCGGCTCCCATCATGGCGGCAACAATGATGTCGTGACCAGTCTTTAATTGACCGTCTGTTTGCAGATAAACCTGTCCGCGTAAGTTGTTAAGCACTAATGTCTGCTGCACTTCGGCCAAACCTATTTCTAATGGTAAGCCGGCATGCTTGATAGAACTGGCAGGGCTTGCTCCCGTACCACCTTCGCAACCACTGATTACAATGCGGTCTGCCTTTGCTTTCGCCACACCGGCTGCTACTGTACCTATTCCACTTTCGGCAACAAGTTTTACACTTATCTGCGCTTTCGGATTTACATTCTTAAGATCGAATATCAATTGAGCCAAATCCTCGATAGAATAGATGTCGTGATGCGGTGGCGGTGAGATCAAAGATATGCCCGGTATAGAGTGACGGGTTTTAGCAATAATATTATCTACCTTAAAGCCTGGTAACTGTCCCCCTTCACCGGGTTTAGCTCCCTGAGCTATTTTTATTTGCAATTCATCGGCATTAACGAGATATTCAGTTGTTACGCCGAACCGTCCCGATGCGACTTGTTTGATTGCCGAACGTGCCGGAGTTGCAAAACGTTCGGGGAGTTCTCCCCCCTCGCCCGTATTGCTCTTTCCTCCAATAGCGTTCATTGCTACAGCCATAGCTTCGTGAGCTTCTCTGCTGATAGATCCGAATGACATGGCTCCGGTAACAAAGCGTTTGGTAATAGCCGATGCCGGTTCCACCTCCGATATATTAACCGGCTTCTTGCCTCGTTCGAAGTCCAAAAAGTCTCTTAAAAATATTTTTTCCGGTTTAGTATCAATAGACTGGGTATATTCTCTAAATTTCGTGTAACTCCCTAAACGGGTAGACATTTGTAACTTATAGATTGTCTCAGGATTCCAAGCATGACTTTCTCCATTGCGCCTCCAAGCATAAATACCTTGGTTGATAAGCGAAGGATCAATAAAATCTTCCTCAAACGCTTCGTAATATGCTTCTAAAGTATCACTAGCTATATCGCCCAAATCGATACCTTCTATCTTAGATGTTGTACCTTTAAAGTATTTATCAACAACGGCAGAGCTAATACCAATTGCTTCGAAAATCTGAGCACCCAAATAACTTTTCAGCGTCGAAATACCCATTTTCGACATGGTTTTCAGTACGCCTTTGTTTATTGACTTCACATAGTGCTTCATCGCTGTCTCGAAATCGAGATGTATATCTCCCTTTTTCACGAGGTCTTCTATCACAGCTAATGCCAGATATGGATTAACAGCATTAGCTCCATATCCGAACAATAGAGAAAAGTGCGTAACCTCGCGGGGTTCCGCCGACTCTACTACTATGTCGATTTGCATACGCTTGCGACGTTCAATCAAATAGTGATGAACGGCTGATACCGCAAGCAATGACGGAATAGGCGCATTATCCTGATCGACACCTCTATCCGAAATAACAATATAATTACTTCCGTTATCAACTGCCTTTTCAGCCTTTTTACAAAGTTCGTCTAATGAATGTCTTAGTCCATCAGCTCCTTTTTCAGGATCGAAAAGCATAGGCAATACTTCGGCCTTGAAACCTTTATAACTCAGATTTACAAGTAAATCCAACTCTCTGTTGGACAAGAATGGATTGGATAGCCTAACCATCTTTGTATGCTCAGGCATAGGCTCCAATATATTTTTATGCAGCGAGCCGATGTATCCGGATAAAGACATTACCAGTTCTTCCCGAATAGGATCGATCGGCGGATTAGTTACCTGTGCAAATAATTGACGGAAATAATTAAATAACCGCTGCGGCTTGTTCGACAAAACAGCAATCGGCGTGTCATTACCCATCGATGCGGTAGGCTCCTTCCCTTCGTCGGCCATTGGCAGTAATATTTTTTCTATATCTTCCTTATAATACCCGAATGTTTTGAGCAATTTAGTGTAATTGTCCACACTATATTTTATGGTACGGCCGGAAGATATATTATCCAGAGATATCCTGTTTTTTGTCAGCCATTCTCTGTATGGATAGGCTTTTGCCAGATTTTCCTTTATTTCGGCATCATATTGAATCGTACCTGTTTCGGTATCGACCATCAGCATTTTACCGGGACGTAATCGTCCTTTTTCCTTGATCTCTGACGGCTCGAATGGCAGTACACCTGTTTCGGATGCTACAACCATTATATCATTGTTCGTCATCAGGTAACGCGCCGGGCGCAAGCCGTTCCTATCCAGCAAACCTCCGGCATAACGGCCGTCGGTAAACAAGATAGTGGCCGGTCCGTCCCAAGCTTCCATAAACAAACTATGATACTCGTAGAATGCTTTCAGATTGTCGGAAATTGGATTTTTGTCATTCCACGATTCAGGAACCATCATAGCCAACGCATGAGGCAAAGATTTACCCGACATCACAAGAAATTCCAACACATTGTCGAACGAAGCGCTATCGCTCATAAATGGCTGAACAATAGGCCATAAATCACTTATATTACCTAATTGGTCTGATTTAAGAATACTTTCACGCGCCGCCATCCACTGGCGATTGCCTTTTATTGTGTTGATCTCGCCATTGTGTGCTATCATCCGGAAAGGGTGAGCCAAATCCCATGTAGGGAACGTATTTGTACTAAAGCGCGAATGTACCAAAGCTATCGCGCTGGTCAGATGCGGATTGAGCAAATCGGGAAAATAATGGCGAAGTTGCTCCGAAGATAACATCCCTTTATATACGATGCGCTTGGTCGATAAGCTTACGATATAAAACGCCCTTTTTGTTTCGAGAGAGAATATTTTAGAATTGAATATCTCTTTCTCAATTTTCTTTCTCAGCAGGTATAATTTATGTTCGAGTTCGTTACTGCTTAAGTCTTCATCACCAACTACAAATATTTGTTTGACAGCAGGCTCATTCGATGTAGCCATCTGTCCCAATATATCACTATTGACAGGCATATCACGGACTGCCAATAATTTCAGGTCTTCATTTTCTATATACCGGGTAAGCGTAACCATACACGACTCTGCTTCTTTTTCCCCTTTAGGCAGAAAAACGAGTCCTGTTCCATAACGCCCTTTTTCGGGAACGGGTATTCCTTGTAATAGTATAAACTCATGAGGTATTTGTATCATAATACCTGCACCATCACCTGTCTTGTTATCGGCATTTTCTGCACCGCGATGCATCATGTTCTCCAAAACGCGGAGACCATTTTCGACAATAGAATGAGATTTCGCACCTTTTATATGAAGCACCATACCTACACCGCAGGCATCATGTTCAAATTCGGGATCATATAACCCATGTCGTATTGCTGATTGTAAATCTTGCATATTCTTTTAGTTGATATTTTTTACTATTTGGCAATCTATTAAAATCGTCTTTTAATAGAAATAAAAGGGATATTCCAATTAATAAGCTTCGGTATGCACAGCTTGTACTGCTCGTCCCGATGGATCTATTCTGTTTTTGAAAGATGCATCCCATTCCAATGCTACAGCCGTACTACAAGCCACAGATGGCACTGATGGTACTGTATGAGCTGCGGAGGCAGAAGGAAAATGAGTTTCAAATATTGTGCGATACCAATATTCTTCTTTCGACATTGGCGGGTTTATAGGAAAGCGTTCCGCAACTTTTTCCATCTGCTTATCCGAAACTTTCTTTTCTGCAACTTCACGCAAAGTATCTATCCAATTGTAACCGACACCGTCCGAGAATTGTTCTTTTTGTCGCCACGCGACATTTTCGGGCAAATAATCTTCAAATGCTTTGCGAAGTATATGTTTTTCCATTTTTCCGTTACTGCCACACATTTTATCTGCCGGATTCAAACGCATGGCAACATCCATGAATTCTTTATCCAGGAAAGGGACTCGTCCCTCTACTCCCCAAGCAGCCAAAGACTTATTGGCTCGCAGGCAGTCGTATAAATGTAATTTATCTAATTTGCGTACCGTTTCTTCGTGAAATGCTTTCGCATCAGGTGCTTTATGGAAATACAGATACCCGCCGAACAACTCGTCTGAACCTTCGCCTGAAAGCACCATCTTCACACCCATCGATTTGATAAAACGAGCCAATAGGTACATAGGCGTAGACGCTCTTACGGTAGTTACATCATAGGTTTCGATGTGGTAGATAACATCGCTCAGCGCATCTAATGCTTCTTCCACCGTAAAGTTTATTTCGTGGTGAATAGTACCGATATATTCCGCGACATTTTTGGCCGCAATCAAGTCCGGCGCACCTTTCAGACCAATAGCGAAAGAGTGCAATTGTGGCCACCATGCTTCCGATTTGTTATCATCCTCTATGCGAAGAGACGCATAGCGTTTTGCTACTGCCGAAATAATAGAAGAATCTAATCCTCCGGATAACAATACGCCATAAGGTACATCAGACATCATTTGCCGGTAAACAGCATCTTCCAACGAAGTACGTATTTCTTTAATATCCGACTTGTTATCTTTCACATTGTCATATAGCATCCAATCACGTTTATACCATTGTTTGCTATCGCTACCCTCCTTACTATACAGATAATGCCCCGGCAGAAATTCCTTTATATTAGGGCATATGCCTTCCAAAGCTTTCAATTCGCTGGCTACGTAAAACTGGCCTAAATCGTCATATCCTGTATATAGTGGAATAATACCCATATGATCGCGTCCCAATAGGTATATATCATTGACTTTATCGTATAATGCAAAAGCATATATACCATTAAGCTCTTCGAACAAGTCAATTCCTTTATCTTGATATAAAGCGAGAATCACCTCACAGTCAGACTGGGTCTGAAAGGCATAGTCTGAATATTTACTCCTAATTTCTTTATGATTATAGATTTCACCATTTACGGCTAATACAAGATTTTGATCTGCACTATATAAAGGTTGCTTACCTGATGCTACACCAACTATGGACAAGCGTTCATGAGCCAGAATGGCATGATCGTCACAATATATCCCGGACCAATCCGGTCCTCTATGACGTATTTTTTTTGCCATTTTCAACACCTGAGTTCGCAGAACAGATACGTCCTGCATTAAATCAAAAGCTCCAACAAACCCACACATAGTACATAAATTAATATATCATATTCTCGCTATCAAATACAAAGATATATCATTTAGTCAGCAATCAATCGTTTTTATTTTCTTTTTTTTATTTTCTTGAATTATTTCACAGAATATAGATTTTCAAAATGTGCTATTTTTTTAGAAATAAATCAATTACAAAATATTTTGAAAAAAAATCACTTTTTTGTTTTATTTAAAAACAATTTGACATATATTTGCAGAATAAAACAGCAATATGAAATATAATTGCACTTTCCAGAATCATAAATCAACAATATCTAATTATTTAACATCTTTATGTATTATGATTATGAAAATTTTATTATTTCTAGGAAAAGCATGTTTAAGTATTATTTTATTGAGTCTATTGTCTGCGTCAGAAACCAAAGCTCAGTCGAAAGTTGACGTCAATCTCGGAGCTGACATTGTCAGCAGTTATGTATGGAGAGGAAGTAAAGCCGCCGGAGCTAGTGTTCAACCATTTATATCAGCATCTATATCTGATTTTACTTTAGGAGCATGGGGATCATCGGATATATCGCCAGATTTTTCTTTTTCTAAAGGGTACAAAGAATTTAACTTTTATGCTTCCTATTCTATAGCCGGCTTTGAATTAACCGCTACTGATTATTGGTGGGACGGAAATGAAGCCTTCCATTATTTCGGTTCCCCTGCAAACGGTTACAGTGGCCATATGTTAGAAGGCACATTAGCCTATACCCTCCCCGATTCATTCCCCCTGGCATTATCATGGAATACTTTTTTCCTGGGTAAAGGGAATAAAAAGGAAGATGGAAAGAATTCATATTCAACTTACATAGAAGTAGCCTATCCCTTTACTGTCAAAGATGTGAACCTAAAGATTGCGGTAGGCCTTTCACCCTGGACAAGCGCAATATATGGAAATAATGAATTTAAATTCACAAATATAACGCTGGGTGCAACTAAAAGTATAAAAATTAGCGAATCGTTCGATCTGCCCATTTTCGCGAATATAATAACTAATCCTGCAACAGAAGATATAAACTTCGTATTCGGTATTACAATTAAATAGATACAAATTAATTAAGATTTAGAATTATGAAAAAAATTGAAGTAATTATCCGCAAATCCAAGTTTCAGGAAGTGCGTAATGCATTGCACGAAGCGGATATAGATTTCTTGTCGTGGTGGGACGTAAAAGGACAAGGTGATGCCAAGCAAGGTCTTATTTTCAGAGGAATAGCATATGACATCAATGCTATCGACCGATTATACATATCATTTGTTGTGAGAAATATGAATGTAGACAAGTCAATCGATGCGATCCTAAAGTCGGCGTATACCGGAGAAAGTGGAGACGGGCGCATATTTGTTTCGGATATTGAGCAATCGATCAGGATACGCACAGGCGATCATGGGGAAGATTCCCTATACAACAAAGAAGAAGATAAAGATTGATTTTAGGAACTAAGGTATCAAACAAATATAATTAGGTTATGAAAAGGTTATCAAAATATATATTACCACTCGGATTACTTTTATTTGCCCCGGTTACGCTTATGGCACAAGAAACCGCGACAACGGCGCCTGTCTTGGATTCAGGAAATACAGCATGGATAATAACAGCAACAGTACTTGTCTTGATGATGACAATTCCCGGACTGGCACTCTTTTATGGAGGTCTGGTTCGCAGTAAAAATGTATTAAGCATTATGATGCAATGCCTTATTCTCACAGCTGTTATCAGTATAGAATGGATAATTATCGGATATAGTTGGGTTTTTGGAACAGATTTTATGGGTGAAAACAGGAATATATTAGGTTCTGTTATTGGAGGATTCGATAAAGTATTCCTCCATGGTATAACTCTCAATAGCCTCACTACCGGAAATATTCCGGAAATTCTATTCGTATTGTTTCAATGTATGTTTGCAGTCATTACACCTGCACTCATTATCGGTGCATTTGCCGAACGTATCAAATTTTCAGGGTTCCTGTTATTCTCGGTATTGTGGGCTCTCTTTGTTTATAATCCGGTAGCACATTGGGTATGGGGCGGAGGCTGGATGCAACAAATGGGTGCAATAGACTTCGCGGGAGGTACAGTAGTACATATTAACGCCGGGGTATCTGCCCTTGTTATGGCAATTCTCCTCGGTCGTCGCAAGGGTTATCGTACTATAGGTCATCCTATTCCTCCTCACAATATTCCGTTCGTAGTCATAGGAACAGCATTACTCTGGATTGGTTGGTTTGGTTTCAACGCGGGAAGCGGCCTGGCTGCGGATGGTCTGGCCGCTAATGCATTCCTTGTAACACATTTAGCAACAGCAGTAGCAGCTATAACCTGGATGAGTCTGGAATGGATTATAAATAAGAAACCTACAATTATTGGTATATGTACAGGTGCTGTAGCTGGTCTTGTCGCTATTACTCCTGCTGCCGGCACCGTAGATGCAATGGGAGCTTTCTTCATTGGTTTAGTATCGGCAATGGTTTGCTTTACAATGGTAGCTTATGTGAAACCTAAATTAAAATACGACGACTCTCTAGATGCATTCGGGGTACACGGAGCAGGGGGATTTGTCGGCGCAATATTGACCGGTGTTTTTGCTACCCGATTTATAACCGGAGACGGAGGGGTACAAGGCGCGCTTTATGGAGATTGGAATCAGTTGGGAATACAAGCAATTGTAAATATTGCTGCAATTGCATATAGCGCCACATTAACATTCATATTGTTTAAAATTGTTGATAAAGCCATAGGTTTGAAAGTAAATAAAGAAGAAGAATCTATTGGACTTGATATATCTCAGCATGGTGAAATCGCTTATAATGAAGATGAATAAACATGCTCGAGTAGAAGAAATAGGAACGGTCTGTTTGACATAATTTATTAAACAATATCGTTCCAATTTTTTACTATGATTGACACAGATAGAAACATCAACCGTGTTTCTCAAGCCCTTGTGGAAAATATGCAAGGGCTTACTTTATCAGTTTAAACACCATACAATATTATATAAAATCCACTTATTTATTAATGTGAATCAGTAGTTGAATTAATATTCACAGGAACGAAGTATATGTAAATAATAATCACAGGAACGAAGTGTATGTAATTAATTGTTCGATTTCTTTCATTCTTTTTTTTTGCGCGCAATCACAGATTGCTTGCGTCCCTTTTGGCCTAAGCCCCAAAAGGAACCAAAAACGCTTTTGCGCCCCCGCTTCAACGTCCGACCCATAACGGACTTAAAGGCTAAACAAAAAAACTCGCTCCGGGATTTGTATAATACGAATCATTTGATAAGCTCAGACACGTTTTTGTTTTTAACGCCTTCTTCGTCCTATGGGTCGCCGAGGGACGAAGCGCTAGCTTTTTGCTTACTTTTGGGCAATGCCAAAAGTAAGGGCAAGCCCGGCAGGGCGCGGAAGTAATAAGCATATGTTGAGAATATAAGCAATCTGTGATTGCGCGCAGAAGAAAAGGATGAAAGAAACCGAACGTTTTTACACTACAGCAATAACTTTAACTGCTGATTGGCATTATTAATTTATCCCCATATACTTCGCTCGTGGCAACTTCACATAATCTTATTTGGAGCGTAACATATTTATAAAAAAAATACAAGTATTTAGCGCCTAAATATTAAATAGATTTTTTAAGACATATTATTTAAACAACTAGAAAATTATGGTAAAAAAAATGAAATCTTATTTATTAATTATTTCGCTTATAATCACCACTTCTATCAACGCGCAAGTTACGACTTCCTCTTTGAGTGGTAAGATTACAGACAGCAACAATGAAGCTGTCATTGGTGCAACGATCCGGGCTATTCACGAACCTTCAGGTACTATGTATGGAGGGGTGACAAATCTAGACGGACGTTACACTATACAAGGTATGCGTGTTGGCGGACCTTACAAAGTAGAGATTTCTTATGTCGGACATGAGACTGCTATTTATTCAGGAGTAAGCCTCACTTTGGGAGAAACTGCAAATATTTCCACAAAGTTAACAGAGTCAGCCCAATTATTGGGAGAAGTAGTTATAGTAGGTAAAACCGGAATCGACGCTAACAAAACCGGTGCTGCCGCAAGTATTAATGCGGAAGATATCAACCGTATGCCTTCTATTACGCATGGCATTGCGGATGTTATTCGTTTAAATCCCCAAGTAAGCATAAGTAATGGTGGCGCAATATCTTTTGCGGGAGTTAATAACCGTTACAATAGCTTCCAAATTGACGGAACGATGAATAACGACGTTTTCGGTTTAACATCCAATGGTTCTAATGGTGGGCAAGCAGGTACTCAGCCCGTATCTATGGAAACAATAGAGCAGCTTCAAATCAACATTGCTCCATTCGACATACGTCAATCAGGATTTACAGGAGGGGGCATTAATGCTATTACAAAATCGGGGACTAATGCTTTCCATGGATCTGTTTATGGCTTTGGGAACAACCAAAATCTGATTGGTAGTAAATACACTTTGATGAATGGAGCAACCAGTGAAAAATATAGCAAGCAAAAAGAATATCAAGCCGGTATTACATTAGGAGGTCCTATTATTAAAAATAAATTATTCTTCTTTGCTAATTATGAAAAAGTAAATAAAGAGTTCCCGAATGCTTATGGATTAGGAGCTTCTGCATCGAAAGTAGACGCAGAAAAAGCCACACAGCTTTTAAATAAAATAAAAGAAATGGCAACGGCTCAGGGAGTAACATATAACGGAGATCTATCAAAAAACTCTGACGATTATACAAGATCTGATAAAGGAGGTATTAAACTCGACTGGAATATCAATAATAAACATAATGCGTCTTTCCGTTGGAGTTTGGTTTCTGCCAAACAGTTAAATAGTTCTAGTAATGCTACAAACCTGAACTCTTCGGATTACAGTTACGATTTCGTTTCTAAAACGAACACGTTTGTTGCAGAATTACAGAGTCGTTTTTCTGATCATTTAAGTAACGAATTCCGTGCTTCTTATGTTCGTGTACGTGATCTACGTGATCCTGGAGCTCCATTTCCAATGATTCAGATTAAAAGCGTTGGGGATGGTTATTTGAATATAGGAAACGAACGGTCTTCTATGGCAAATAGTCTCGATCAGGATATTTGGTCGTTTACTGATAACCTGACTCTTTATAAAGATAATCATACCTTTACTTTTGGTACACATAACGAATTCTATAATTTTGCCAACTTATTTATACAAGATGCCTACGGTACGTATTACTATAATACAGTGGATGATTTTCTTGCAGGCAAGATCAATCAGTATCGTTATCAGCAGGCAAATGTCAGTGTAACAGGAGATCCTAAATGGGAAGCTGCTTTTGGAGCAGGACAGTTAGGTTTTTATGCACAAGACAGATGGAATGCAACAGACAAATTGGATGTTACGTTAGGTCTTCGCATGGACATACCTGTATTTTTTGATACTCCTGTAGAAAATAAAGGATTTAATGATTTTGCGGCATCTAAAAATTGGGGTTATAAAACAAATCAGAAATTGAGCAGTTCCCCACTGTTCTCTCCTCGCTTAGGTTTCCGTTACAAGATTGACGAATCAGAAAAATATGTTCTTCGTGGAGGCGCCGGTATTTTCACCGGTCGTATTCCTTTTGTTTGGTTAAGTAATAATTTCTCGAATACAGGTGTACAATTTTCAACATACAATGTTTCGGTTTCTACTAGCAATCCCAATGCAACTAGTAATCTATCCTTGATTTTAGATCCTAATAAACAAAAGGAAAATGTAGATAAGCTGACAGCTTCGGGCGCTCAAACAATTAACGTGTTTAGCGATGACTTTAAATTTGCACAAAATCTACGTTTCAATTTAGGATTTGATTTCGAATTGGGTGGTATCAACTGGACTGCTGAAGCAATATATTCAAAAACACTGAATGATATTCTTTATCAGAATCTGGCTTATGATCTCAATGGAAAGACTTTGGGGGAAACCGTCTCAGGCTTAGATTTTGATAAACGTCCAATGTTCCAAAGAGCAACAACCGGTACTGACTATTCATATATCTATGCTCTATCAAATACCAATAAGGGCTACTCTTACAACTTGTCTTTGACAGGTGAAAAGAAATTCAACTTTGGTTTAGACTTGACTGCATCTTATACCTTTACTCAATCGAAATCTCTTAATAGTGGTACATCTTCTGTTGCTCAATCAAACTGGGCTTACAATTATACCACAGGAAACCCCAACGATCCGGAATTAGGATTCTCAGCATTCAATCAACCTCACAGGATCAATTTATCGGCATTTTATACTAAAAAATATGCTAAATCCTGGACTTCAGTTGTTGGCCTTATCTATACAGGTTCGTCGGGTGCACCATATTCTATCTATTACAATGGAGACATAAATGGTGATAGCTCAAATGGTAATGATTTGATTTTCATCCCTACCGATGCGCAAATCGATCAAATGGCATTTACTGCAACTACTGCTTATACTGTAGATGCACAAAAAGCAAATATGAAAGCCTGGATTGCAAATGATTCTTATTTGAGTAAACATCGTGGAGAATATTTTGGACGTTATGCAGATAATGAGAAATTTGAACATCATTTCGACTTCCATTTTGCACAGAAGTATAACTTCAACGTAGGAAGCAATGTACATTCTTTAGAACTCTCGTTTGACATTATAAATGTAGGAAACATGCTTAACAAGAATTGGGGTAGAGTTACTTCTCTGCAAAGTAGTACATCAACATATTACAGTCCTATCACTTATAATAGTGGTAAGTTCCAGTTCTTGCATGATGCTGATTTTAATATGCGTTCATATAGTGACTATTATTCTCGTTGGAGAGGTCAAATCGGATTAAAATATACCTTTTGATTGCTAAATGAACTCCCGTCCTATAATGCATATAGCCGATCCCGGACACCTACAGAAAAAAATAAATGTTGAGATATCCAGATTATCCGGCAAAACAAGCAGGATCGCCTGTGACTTTGCCGGTACAGGCGTTTATGCCGGAAAATCAAAATCTTTTTCAATAAAATAGAATATATTACAACATTTATATATAAATTAGGGCAAACTCTAAGTAACTGTTAGGAATTATCATAAAGCGTTATGATTCAATCAAAGACGTTGGGTATCAGTTGCTTAAGTGGATATTTATTCGTAAATTTAAGATTACCAAGTCATTAAATATACAATGAATGAAAATTATCCGACTGATTTAACCGATACCCAGTGGCAATTTATAGAAAAAATACTAGATGATAGCAGAAAACGGCAACATGATTTACGAATTATCTGGAATGCTATTCTTTATTTAGTCAAAACAGGCTGTCAATGGCGTATGCTACCTAAAAACTTTCCGCACTGGTCAGCTGTGTATTATTACTTTAAGAAGTGGAAATACAATGGTCTATTTGAAGATATTTTGGATAAATTGAATGAAAGAGAGCGGAAATCACACAAAAGGAGGATAGAGCCTAGTGTTGGCATCATTGATAGCCAGTCAGTAAAAGTAGCCCATACTTGTAGTCAAGATGTAGGTTATGATGCAGGTAAAAAAGTAAAAGGGCACAAACGTCATATTGTAACCGATACTTTGGGTTGTCTTTTATTGGTTTTAGTACATGGAGCTGACGTTCAAGACCGAAACGGAATCAAATTAGTATTACCTCTACTCAAACAGAAGTTTTGGGTAACTATAAAAGCAATAATTGCAGATGGTGGCTATAGTGGACAACCTATTGTAGATTGGATAAAACAGCAAATCGGACTATCACACAATTAGCTATGATTAGAATTTTTACAAACAGAATAAAATGAAATTCCCTAACAGTTACTGAGAGCAATTAAGGTAAAGTTTTTTACGCTGATCCAAATTCGCCTTTTTACTACCTCCCTAAAAACAAAAAACACCGTAATCGTCTGATTTACGGTGTTTTGCTTGATTTTGCCTTGCGGCTTAGCGGAGAGAAAGGGATTCGAACCCCTGGAACCTCTCAGTTCAACGGTTTTCAAGACCGCCGCAATCGACCACTCTGCCATCTCTCCAATGTGCTTTAAACACAACACTGTGCTTCAAAAGCGATGCAAATGTAGATGTTTTTTTTGTTTCCACAAACAATTTCATCAACTTTTATTTACAATTTTTATAACAAGCTATCTATCAATAACTATTTTTTAGTAAACTAAAATTCTTATTCACATAAAAGATACGAATCTTATATTCGCAAACAGCTATTCATATCTTTTTCGTATATTTGCACTCTAATTTGGAATAGTGTGCCTATACTAAATTTCATCAACAAGAATACATAAAAAACGAATGAATAAAATACGTAATTTTTGCATAATTGCACATATAGATCACGGAAAAAGCACTTTGGCTGATAGGCTTTTAGAATACACAAAAACGGTAGAAGGAAAAGACCTACAGGCTCAGGTACTGGATAATATGGATCTTGAGCGTGAGCGAGGAATTACAATTAAAAGTCATGCCATTCAAATGGAGTATACATATGAAGGAGAAAAATATATTCTTAACCTGATAGATACTCCCGGACACGTTGACTTTTCTTACGAAGTCTCGCGGTCTATAGCCGCATGTGAAGGTGCATTATTGATTGTTGATGCAGCACAAGGTATTCAGGCTCAAACCATATCGAACCTGTACATGGCTGTAGAGCACGATCTCGAAATTATTCCTATATTAAATAAAATAGACCTTCCCAATGCTATGCCCGAGGAAGTTGAAGATCAGATAGTAGAGTTACTAGGATGTAAGCGTGAAGAAATCATACGTGCCAGTGGCAAAACAGGAGAAGGCGTATTTACAATCTTAGATGCTATTATCAACAGGATTCCTGAAGCGAAAGGTGACGCGGAAGCTCCGTTGCAAGCATTGATATTCGACTCGGTATTTAACTCTTTCAGAGGAATTATCGCATATTTTAAAGTAATAAACGGAACAATAAAGAAAGGAGACCGCGTTAAATTCTTCAACACAAGGAAAGAATATGATGCTGATGAAATAGGTGTATTAAAATTGGATATGTCGCCACGTGATGAAATCAGATGTGGTGACGTAGGATACATCATTTCCGGAATAAAGACCTCAAAAGAAGTTAAAGTCGGTGATACGATCACCCATGTAAAAAGACCTTGTCAAAAAGCTATAGAAGGCTTTGAGGAAGTTAAACCTATGGTATTTGCAGGTGTTTATCCAATAGAAAGTGAAGATTTTGAAGATCTGCGTTCATCACTTGAAAAGCTTCAACTTAACGATGCTTCGCTTACATTTCAACCGGAATCTTCAGTAGCTTTAGGATTTGGATTTCGTTGTGGATTTCTTGGTCTCTTACACATGGAAATCATACAGGAACGTCTTGAAAGAGAATTCAACATGGATGTGATTACCACCGTACCGAATGTTTCATATATAATCCATGACAAAAAAGGAAATAAAAAGGAGGTACACAATCCGGCCGGACTCCCCGATCCTACCCTCATAGATTATATAGAAGAACCATATATCCGTGCATCAGTAATTACCAATACGACTTATATAGGTCCCATTATGACGCTTTGCCTGGGAAAACGCGGAATACTTATTAAACAGGAATATATATCAGGCGACCGCGTAGAAATCATATACGATATCCCTCTTGGTGAAATTGTAATCGATTTTTATGACAAACTAAAAAGTATTTCAAAAGGGTATGCTTCGTTCGACTACCATATGCATGATTATCGTGAGGCCAGACTGGTCAAATTGGATATATTACTGAATGGTGAATCGGTAGACGCATTATCAACCTTAACACATATGGATAATGCCGTAACATTTGGTCGTCGTATGTGTGAAAAATTAAAAGAATTAATACCACGCCAACAATTTGACATAGCTATACAAGCTGCTATAGGAGCAAAAATCATTGCGAGGGAAACCATCAAAGCTGTACGAAAAGACGTTACCGCAAAATGCTACGGTGGAGACATCTCTCGTAAACGTAAATTGTTGGAAAAACAAAAAGAGGGTAAAAAGCGCATGAAACAGGTAGGGAATGTGGAAGTACCACAAAAAGCATTCTTAGCAGTTTTAAAACTGGATTAAGAGAGCTCTTATTCTGCAACTGTTTCCAAGCGTGGATAATTATCTGCTTTTTTAGGTGCAAACGTTTGCATACTAAAACATTCAATAAGTTACTCATATAGCAAAATACACATTGACAAACAATTAGTTTTGTGATATAAATTACGCGATATTAACCCAACACTTATATCATGAAATACTTACGCCCATTTTTATTATTACTATTATCTATAACTTTCATTGCATGTAGCAATGATGATCCTAATCCATATCCCGATAAACCAACGGCCTTGAGAGACGGTATAAACAAAATCAGCGATGACTCTTTAGGGTTTGTTTTATATGCACCCGGCAAAACATCCGTTTATCTGATAGGTGACTTTAATAACTGGCAGATATCCGAAAGTTATAAAATGGAAAAGGCAGGTGATCGTTTCTGGATCAAAATAGGAAATTTACAAAAAGGAAAAGAATATATTTGCCAATATCTTATCGACAACTCGATAAGAATTGCTGATCCATATGCTAACAAAATTTCAGACCCTTGGAATGATAAAGACATTTCAAGCACTATTTATCCCAACCTGATATCCTACCCTACCGGAAAGACTACGGAAATAGCAATGGTAGTAAATACGGATCGTACACAATACTCATGGACTGTAAACAACTTTAAAGTAACAAATCCTGAGAATATGGTTATTTACGAAATACTTATTCGGGACTTTACAGATAAACGAAGTATAAAAGGTGTTCAGGAAAAGTTGCCATACCTGAAAGAACTTGGTATAAACGCAATTGAATTAATGCCTTTCAACGAATTTGAAGCCAATGACAGTTGGGGTTATAATCCATCATTCTACTTTGCTACAGATAAAGCATACGGAACATCAAATGATTATAAAGCTTTTATTGATGCTTGCCACTCAAATGGCATAGCTGTCATTATGGATATGGTATTGAATCATAGCTACGGGCAAAGTCCTTTGGTGCGAATGTACATGAACGGAGATAAAGTAGCTGCAAATAATCCATGGTATAACGTAACATCTCCAAACACAGATTATTCTTGGGGATATGACTTCAATCATGAGAAACCCGCAACTAAAGCATTTGTTGATAGCGTGTGCGCATACTGGATGAAAGAATATAAGGTAGATGGATTCCGTTTCGACTTCACCAAAGGTTTTACAAATAAAGCCGGTAACGGATGGGATTATGATGCTTCCCGTATCAACATTCTGAAAAGAATGACTGGCGAAATATGGAAGCGAAAATCTGATGCCATTGTAATACTCGAACACTTGACCAATAATAGTGAAGAGAAGGATCTATCTGATTACGGAATCTATTTGTGGGGAAACATGAATGGAAAATACAATGAAGCTACTATGGGATACGGGGATCAGCTGGATAATAATGGTGAATTTAAAGGAGATATAAGTTATACATCATATAAGCAACGGGGATGGACAAAACCGGCTCTTGTAGCATATATGGAAAGCCATGATGAAGAACGCATTATGTTCAAAAACGAAGCGTATGGAAAAGTTTATGAAGGCTATGACATAAAAGATATACCGACAGGACTGAAACGCACCGAAGCTGCCGCTGTAATAATGATGTCGTTTCCGGGCCCTAAAATGATATGGCAATTCGGTGAACTAGGATATGATATAGCGTTAGACAGGGAAAACAACCATCATTTGGACAAGAAACCTCCACATTGGGAATATTACGATGTACCTGCACGAAGATCATTGTATAATATTTATTCTAAAATGAACAAATTACGTAATACAAACAGAATATTCTATACAAGCGATTATATAGCAAATGTAAAAAATCAATTTAAACAAATATTGCTCAAATCCGATAACGGGTATATATGCACTATAGCCAATTTAGATTACAAGAAAGCCTCTGCAACTGTTAATTTTGCAAAAACGGGAGAATGGGAAGATTACTTTACAGGTGAAAAATTAAACGTTACATCTGTAAATCAAACCATAGAGTTGCAACCCGGCGAATACAGATTATATATCAGCAAATAAAAGAGAGAATAAAACCTCTTAATTTCTCAATAAAATAACCTTCGATAATTATCGAAGGTTATTTTATTGAGAAATTATAAGTCAAAAGAGGAAAATATTTTGTCTAAATCATGATTCAAACATCAAAACTTCCATTGATTAGAGGTTTTCGCTGATCCTGTACTCACAGATCCACCTTTGTAATATTTTAAAGCTTCGGGTAGATCTTTCTGTATTTGTTGTATACGGCTATTGTCAGAAGGGTGAGTACTCATAAATTCGGGTGTGCTGCCCCCTGAATTTTGGGACATACGAGTCCAGAATGCTGCCGCTGCTGTAGGGTCATAACCTGCCATTGCCATGAATATAAGCCCTAGTTTATCAGCTTCTAATTCTTGTTTTCGAGAGTAAGGAAGTAATATCCCATATTGAGAACCAAGTCCTATTGCCGCGGCCGCAGCCTGTTGTACACCGGCCGAAGCCTTACCCAACGCTGCTCCTACAGCTGCTGTTCCGTATTGAGTTACCATTTGTTGGCTCATGCGTTCATTCGCGTGTTTTGCTACGGCATGAGCTACTTCGTGCCCTAATACAACTGCCAGCCCTGTTTCATTTTGAGTAATTGGCAAAATACCTTCGTATACCACGATTTTACCTCCGGGCATACAAAATGCATTTACTTCATTACTTTTAACGAGATTAAATTCCCAGGCATATGAAGATACTTCATCTGCATAACCATTATTTTTCAGATAGTTTTCTACTGCATTGGCAATGTTTCTTCCCACCTTCTGTACCATTGCTGTATTTACTTTATCTGTAGATTTAGGAGCTGACTTTATAAATTCATCATATTGTTGCAGGCTCAAAGTCAGAACTTCCTGGTTCGATACCAAATTAAGTTGCTTACGGCCCGTAACAGGAACACTGCCACAGCCCACAAATAATAATACCATTCCGGCAAAGATTAACGATATATATATTCTCATAGTTATTACTTTTTTATTGACTTGTTAATTATTTTTTATTTTGCTCCTTAATTAAATCTCTGATTTCTGATAAAAGAATTTCTTCTTTCGTTGGTGCAGGATCAGCCGGAGTTTCTTTCTTTTTATTCTGCAAGCTGTTCATTGCTTTGATTGCAAAGAATATAGCCGTAGCAATGATAACAAAATCGAGTATCGCCTGAATAAATGTACCGTAATTGATAGTAACGGCAGGGACATTGTCAATAGCGTCTTTAATGACGAATTTCAGATTAGAAAAGTCCACACCACCCAATATATATCCAATAGGAGGCATAATAACATCGCTGACCAAAGATGATACTATTTTACCGAATGCTCCTCCGACAATAACACCGACAGCCATATCGACCACGTTACCGCGCATCATGAAGCTTTTTAGTTCTTTTAATACAGACATAATATGTTTTATTAATTAGTTAAATTTTTCTTTATTATTTAATTAACACAGAATTAAAACTTTTTGTTTATAAAAATTTTAATTGATGTGGGTTTGTTACTTTCCGAAATGTTACAACTGTCGATACAAAGGCTATCAGGTATGTTTATCATATAAGGGATAAGTGAAAAATCGGGACTAATAGTATCTGATTTAATCTTATCCGTACCAAAAATATGTCCATCTAAAGTTATCGAATCGTTGTGAAATGTATAGTTAACAGCAAGAATTTCTTTTTCTATTCTTGTAAATATATTTATTGATGAGCTTAAAAGCATTTTCTCAATCAACTCTTTATTGTTTTCATCAGAAAAGAACGTGTTCTCCGGATCAGAATCAATAAATATTCTGATCGGTTTATAATTTCTGCTTACGGCAAATATACCTTTGTAAAATAAACAAACAAGAAAACTATTATCCGACAGACTATAAAATAACACTTCGGCATCTTTATACATCCTCTTTTTCACAGGGAAAGATGTAGATATATTATTTTCTATGAACCCTTTTATTTTTAATTCTTGCTCAATATTCGCTTTGGTTATTAAAATGGACTCTTTGTTCTTATATTTAAAAATCACTATCGGTGGAGAGTATTCTTCGTTTAGTACTTCTATCAATTCTTTAGTATAAGGATATAGCGAGTATATTTCGTTAATACCATATCCTTTGTTGATATATATAACTTCTTTGGCCAATGGCGATATATAGTCGTGTATATTAGCGGAGATAGACCGTTTATTGTAGTCAAGTTTGCTGTACATACTCCATCCTCCGATAAGAACTATAATAATCAGAAGAAATAAAATAACTATCTTTATATTTCGTTTTGACATTGCGTAGGTTCACTGATCAATTCTTACAAAGATATATGAAAGCTTTAGTATTTAGAGAATTAAAGTCTGCTTTTTGCTCTCCGGCAGGAGCGTTTTTCGCTTTGGCTTTCTTTCTTGTGTCGGGTTTTATGCTGTGGCTGTTTCCCGGATCATATAATATCATAGACGGAGGGTATGCCGATATGAGCCGGTTTTTCAACATTGCTCCTGTTTTGATGATTGTTCTTATCCCGGCTTTAACCATGCGCCTATACTCGGAGGAGAAGCGGAATAAAACAATAGACATTCTGGTGTCCAGGCCTGTTCACCTGTTGGAGGTATATCTTAGTAAATTCCTGGCTACATTTTTGTTTGCTTTGGTTACTTTACTATGTACAAGTATCTATGTTTACTTTATATATCAGTTAGCAAATCCGGTTGGTAACATAGATATCGGAAGTATTACTGCCTCTTACTTTTCTTTATTCTTGCTTGCTGCTGTATTTATTAGCATTGGTCTGTTTGGATCAGCCGCCACTCGAAATCAAATTGTAGCTTTGGTAGTGTCCATTTTTATCTGCTTATTTGTGTTTTATGGCTTTGATTTACTATCAGGACTTTTCATTTCGGGTAAAGCAAAGGCTGTAGTTGCATCTCCCGGTCTAAATCATCATTATGAATTGATGAGACGGGGTGTTATTCAGTTCAGTGATATGGTAGCGATGTTTAACTTACTTATTTTGTTTGTTTTATTATTCGTTATGATATATAGAACAAATATGCGAATAATATATTTATTTATATCTATCATATCTATTCTTAATATTATTTTCTTTTTCATACCTAACAATAGATTTGACTTCAGTGCTGATAAACGCTACACTTTGAGTGAATATAGTCTGAATCTGCTGAAAAATTTAAGCAAAGATCAGTCTTTGACTATCGATATCTACCTAACCGGTGATCTGAACTATGGTTTTCAGAGGTTACGCAACGAGACGGATAATATTTTATCCGACTTCAACCGGTATGCTAATTGTGATATAAAAATAAATTACAGGTATCCGTATAAAGAAAATGTATCCTTGAATGATACATATCAGAATATGACCGATAGGGGTATGCCGGGTATTATGTTGAATGAAACAGACAGAGAGGGAAGGCTTAGTAAAAAAATAATATATCCTTATGCCGGTATTACAAATAATAAGGATACATTAATCGTTCCTTTATTGAAGAATATTGCAGGCAATACAGCTGAAGAAAATTTGAATATGTCTATCGAAAGTTTAGAATATGAATTTATCGACGCTATACGGCTTCTTAATCAAACTAAACCTAAATCTATTGCTTTTATAGAGGGGCATGGTGAATTATCCCGAACCAGTCTTTATGATGCAGAAAAGTTGTTGTCCAAATATTATTCGATAAACAGAGGTGAAATAGGAAATGATTTTAATATTCTGGACGATTTTAATGCGGTCGTTATAGCCGGACCTTTATTGAAGTATAGTAACCCGGAAAAATATATTCTCGATCAATATATTATGCGGGGAGGGAAAATTTTGTGGCTGATCGATGGCGCATTTTATTCTCATGAAGAATTAGCCCGATCAGGTTATTCTGCCAGTATGAAGAATGATCTCAATCTCGATGATATGTTGTTCACATACGGAGTCCGTATAAATCCTGATTTGATACAGGATGTGCAGTGTGTTTCCTCATTCCTTGTTACCAATGATTCTCAATCGACAGTTCTTGTACCAAGTTATTTTCAACCATTATTGATGCCTTCGCCGGATTTTCCGGTAACTAAAAATATCAGGGATGTAAAAGCCGGATTTGCAAGTTCTGTTGATATTGTTAATAACTCTCCGGAGATTAGGAAAAACATACTGCTCACAACTTCGGGTAAGACCCATTTGGTGAAAGTGCCTGAACCTATTAATTTTGATGTGTCGGATATTCAAGATCAGCCGGACTATTTTGGTACGGCTTATGTGCCGGTAGCTGTCAGTCTGGAGGGAAGATTTAATTCTGCCTTTGCTAATAGAGTGATTCCTGATAGTATCAAAGCTGATGCATATAAGACGGTAATACAAAGTCTAGATACAAGAATGGTAATTGTATCGTCTTCGGATATTATTACAAATGAGCTGCAAGGACAGGGAGAGGACACACAGGTTTTGCCAATGGGCTACGACCGCGCATCGAAACAGTTGTTCGGCAATCGTGAATTTATTGTCAATGCTATAAATTGGCTTACAGATGATGAAGGATTGATGCAATTGAGAGCAAAGCAACAACAGATGTACCTTTTGAATAAGGCTACAGGTTATGAGAACAGGGATAAGTATGCTATCTTAAGTATTCTCATTCCGGTTGTGATAATGTCATTAATAATGGGAGGAGTATTTTTGTACAGAAAGAGGAAATATGAGAATGATATCCGTAAATAATTAAGTTAGTAGTCAGTAGTTATCACTCTCTTCGCAACTTGGAAATTAAGTAGAAGAGCATACTACTGACTACTGACTACTATTTTACATTCATTCCCAAATTATACATGATAAAGGAATATATATCGGCTTGCTCATCAATGATTTTAGCAATAGGCTTACCGGCTCCATGTCCGGCTTTTGTCTCTATTCTAATCAGCGTAGGATTGGTACCATCGTTAGCGGCTTGTAAAGCTGCGGCAAATTTAAATGAGTGCGCAGGAACTACACGGTCATCATGATCTGCTGTTGTAATCAAGGTCGCAGGATATTTTGTATTTGGTTTCAACGTATGAAGCGGTGAATATGATTTCAGATATTCAAACATTTCTTTGCTATCCTCGCTTGTTCCGTAATCACTGGCCCAGTTCCAGCCGATTGTAAATTTGTGATAACGAAGCATATCCATTACACCCACCTGAGGAATGGCAACTTTGAATAGATCAGGACGCTGGTTCATACACGCTCCAACTAAAAGTCCACCATTAGACCCACCCATGATCGCAAGCTTCTCCGGACTTGTATATTTTTCGGCAACGAGGTGTTCCGCAGCCGCGATAAAATCGTCGAAAACGTTTTGTTTCTGCATTTTAGTGCCTGCTATATGCCATTCTTCACCATATTCCCCGCCACCTCTGAGGTTTGCCTGTACATAGATTCCTCCGTTTTCGAGGAATGGAATACGGGATGTAGAAAATCCCGGATTAAGACTAATGTTGAAGCCTCCATATCCATAAAGGAGTACGGGGTTTTTGCCATCACGTTTCAAACCTTTTTTATATACAAGGAACATAGGTACTTTTGTCCCATCTTTACTGGTATAGAATATTTGTTCTGTATCGAAGTCTTCAGGCTTGAAGTTTACTTTAGGGGTACGGTATAGTTCCGAAGTATTTTTTTCTACATCGAAACGGTAAATAGATGTAGGAAAAGTAAATGAAGTAAAAACAAAGAATGCTTCATTATCATCTTTATCGCCACTAAATCCGACCGAGCCCAATGTCGGAAGCTTTATTTCACTTATTTCTTTTCCATCCAAACCATAGATGTAAGAGTGATTAGATGCATCTTTGTCATATGTCAGAATTAGTTTTCCTCCAATAATTTCGGCGCCTGAAAGAACAGCTTCCGATTCAGGTACCAGTTCTTTCCAATCTTTAAATTGAGGGGCCGATACGCCGGCTTCCATAATTCTGTATTTGGAGGCTCCGTCATTTGTAAAGAAGAGTATCCTGTCTCCTATTACTTCTATCGGGGAGTAGGTGTTATCCAGATTATCGGCTAACTGAACAACAGGAGCATTGTTTTTTGTCAGGTCTTGCATAAACAAGGCGTTTCCTCTACCTGCCCCGGACTCGTAAATGAATAAAACCCGTTGATCTTCACTTACACTTGCCGTATAAAATCGTTTTGGATATTTAGGATTCTGATAGGCCAGCCTATCTTTCGATTGAGGATCACCCAGCTTATGGTAATAGATTTTATGGTTTTCATTTACACTCGAAAATTCTTTGCCGGCTGTAGGTGCATCATAGGCGCTATAATAAAATCCATCGCCTTTCCATGCGGCTCCGCTAAATTTGGCCCATAGTATTTTATCTTCAAGTAATTGCCCGGACGTCAGGTCGATTACATAGATTTCGCTCCAGTCGGAACCACTGCGTGAAATAGAATAAGCCAAATATTTTCCATCTTTTGAAAAAGAAATGCTGCTAAGGGCTACAGTGCCGTCATCAGACAACTTATTCGGATCCAAAACTACTTTGGGTTCAGAATCCAATGTTTCTTGTACATAAAATACACTCTGGTTTTGCAGCCCGTTATTTTTGAAGAAATAATATTTACCATTCTTCTTGTAGGGTGAACCGTATTTTTCGTAGTCTGTAAGATTGGTTAACTCTTCTTTCAGTTTAGCACGGAAAGGAATTTTATCCAGATAGCCAAACGTTACTTTGTTCTGCGCTTCTACCCATGCGGCAGTAGCTTGGGACGTGTCGTTTTCCAACCAACGGTACGGGTCCGCTATTTCAGTACCAAAATAAGTATCTACAGTATTATCCTTAACCGTTTCAGGATATACTATTTTACTCTTCGGGTTACATGCGAACAGCATGGTAAGCCCTCCTCCTAAAAGGAATAATTTGTTTATTCTCATACATACTAAATTTAAATTATTCAGGTCTAAAGTACAAATAAACGAAAAATAAATTTAGCGTGAGCTAAAATCTAGTGTTTTTATTATAGCTGCTGAAGTAGCCCTTGTGCGTCTGCACGGGGCTCTTTATTTTTGAGAAAAAAAGTATTCTCCGGTAGTTGCAGAGCTGCATCCGAACAGTGCGGATTAGGGCTTGGGCATGTAGATCCAATATTGACTCATACAGAATTGCAAGGATAGAAATATACGAACAAAAAAAGAGGCTGTCTCAAAAGTATTTTCTTATATCTATTTACATACGCTACGCTCCTGTGACCGTTGGTTGTCATGTTGAACGGAGTGAAACATCTCTTTTCCTGAGGAATGAGATCCTTCGTTGCACTCAGGATGACAAAGAGGATAACACTTTGATAGTGTAATTTTACTTTTGAGACAGCCTCTTTAATTTATTATCCTTTAGATTCTTTCTTATCTTCTTTTTCTTCTACTGGTTTTAGAGGTATTGTCACTCCCGAATCACCTTTCAAATAAGATGGTAAGTTCAAACCTGCCATATTGAACAGATCGTTTAACGGAGGCACAGATTTCATAAGTCCTGAAACGAAATTCGCTGTTGTTGTATTCCCGTTCGGATTATTTCCGGGAGAATCCCAAACAGTGATTTTATCAATCTTGATATTCTTAATAGCTTCAACCTGAGTTTTAACTAGTTCAGGAAGTTTTTCTATTAACAACAATTGATAAGCAGCTACCGGATCTCCACCCGCAGCATTAACCACCCCTTTGTAACCTTCAGCTTGCTTAGATAATATTTCGAACAAACCGCGTGCTTCGGCATCCATTTTGGCGAAAATAGCATCAGCCTCTCCTTTAGCCTGTTCTCTTAGTCGTTCGGCAACAGCTTGAGCTTCAATAATAGCTTTTTGTTTTTCTATTTCGGCAGGGACAACTACGTTCGCGATTTGAGTCGAACGCTCACGTTCGGAACGAGCCATCTCCGCTTTTTGTTCAGCAGAATACGCTTCTTCCAAAGCTTTTGCTTGTTGTACTTTTTCAGCTGAAACAGCTAGTTTCATAGCTTCGGCTTCTTTTTCACGACGCAAGGCATCCGAACCTGCTATATCTATCTTAGCTGTATTTTCACCCTTCACAGCTATTGCGTTCGCTTCGGCTGTTTTAACACGCGTATCTCTATTTGCTTCAGCTTTACCAATAGATTCGTCCCTGGATGCTCCGGCGATACTTACCTCTCTGTCTTTTTGGGCAATAGCGATCTGAACATCTCTATCTCTGTGAGTTTCAGCAATCTGTACATCACGCATCCTATCTGCAACAGCTTTACCGGTTTCTCCCATTTTTTCTTGTTCAGCTACGCTAACTTTTGCCTCATTAATGGCTTTTGCAGCTGCTTCCTTACCTAAAGCCTCAATATAGCCTGATTCGTCGTTAATATCCGTAACGTTTACGTTTATTAATTTCAAGCCAATCTTACGAAGTTCCGTATCAACGTTTTTTGATATATTATCCAAGAATTTATCACGGTCGGAGTTGATTTCTTCAATCATCATAGTCGCAATAACCAAACGTAACTGCCCGAATAAAATATCTTTTGCCAGTTCTTGTATTTGCGATGTCGTTAGTCCAAGTAGCCTTTCAGCAGCATTATTCATATTTTCCTTTTCTGTAGAAATAGCAATGGTGAAACGGCAAGGCACGTCTACACGAATATTTTGCTTACTCAATGCACTGGTCAGATTTGCTTCGATAGATATAGGCTTCAAGTCAAGGTAGGCATAATCCTGTACGACAGGCCAAATAAATGCACCACCACCATGTATACATTTGGCCGAAGCGCCACCTGTCCTCCCATATACAACCAAAATTTTGTCCGACGGACAACGTTTATACCTGGATGTCATAGCCAAGATGACGACTATCACAACTACTACGAGGACTACACCTATTGTAACCCCTCCTCCGAATAATCCTTCAATCATAGTTTAATTATTAAGTTATATGTGTTTATTATTTTATTCATTTAATGGTGAAACAATGAGCACATCCCCTTCAACAGCCAGCACTTTTACAATAGAACCGTTTTTTATATCACTTGTATTAGCGGTTATAGCGCTTAATTCATGCGTAGTACCTTTTACACTGATGAAAACCTTTCCTCTTCCCGATTTTGATGCCGGTATGTTCATATAGACATCAGCTGTTTTGCCAATAGTCTCTTCAATATTAAAGGTATTATCCTCGGACAATCTCATAAGAGCTTTAATAACAACAAAGAAAACGGCAATGAATATGAGCCCGACAACGAAAGCAATAACTCCTAACAGGAATTTACTTTCTATAGAATTAAAAAGAGACACTCCTGTCCAGCCAAACCCCAGAAAGAAATTGATGAGATTCCTCAATGAGAATAATTGAAACGGGTGGTCGCCTCCATCCAGATTACTATCGAAGTCGGCATCCATTCCCGTATCAGAATCAGCTCCAATAAAGGTCATTATTGTTTGTATGATAAAAATAACACTGGCTATTATAGCGATATACCAGTATACTTGTTGTGTGGCATCCATATTCGAAAAAAAATCTTTCATAATAGTCCGTTTTTTATTTTGTTTAAACTCATAGTCTGCTTAATGCAAATATATGATTTTTTTATTGTATTTCGTTCATCACAGACTAAAATAGTCCAATTTTTTGAACGATATTCGCAGTAATAAATATAGCGATTTATTTGTTATTTTACCAATACTAAACCACTATGGATTTCCAATCCATAGGTTTGATTGCGAATAAAATTCGCGTGAGTGTCGACTATAAGTCGATTGAAAAGCGATAACTAAAGTTCTTTGAAATTTTCATTCAAGTATAAAATCCTC